>JBGTMK010000144.1:0-6779 GCA_041743605.1 Nostoc sp. | reverse complement strand
AGTCTATACCAATTCCAGTATCTGAAACTGTAAATGTTATCCCTTGTGGTACTTTTTTGACTATTAACGATACCTGACCGGCTGGGGTGAATTTAATGGCATTGGTGAGCAGGTTGAGTAGCATTTGCTTGATGCGCCGCTCATCTCCAATATAAATATCCTCTTCTAGGTCAATTTTACAGGTGAGTTGCAATCCTTTTTCTAAGGCGCGATCGCCCACTGTCCAGATGACATGATTACACAAATCTGAAACTGGCAAAGGTGACAACAACAGTTCCTCTTTGTCTGCTTCTACCTTAGATAAGTCAAGGATATCGTTAATCAGTGCTAGCAGATGTTCACCACTACTATATATACAATTTACATATTCGCTCTGCTTTTCATTGAGAGAGCCAACTATTTCTTGTTGCAGTAACTGTGACAAACCCATAATCGCATTTAGAGGCGTCCGCAACTCATGGCTCATGGTTGCTAAAAATTCACTTTTTGCCCGACTGGCGGCTTCTGCTGCTTCTTGGGAAGCACGCAGTTTCAACTCTGTTTGCTTACGTTGAGTAATGTCCTCAATCATCGCTAAAAAAAACTCAGGTTCACCATTGCTGCCTGGTATAACAGAAACTGAGATTTGAGTCCAAACTAAGCTACCATTTTGATGCCGGCAGCGTCTTTCCATCTCAATCCGATGTCTTTCAACAAGCTGTTCCTGATGTTTGGAGGGTTGTAAGTCATCTCTCGAAGTTGTCTTTAAGTCTGTGTGAATGCCTAATATCAGTTGTTTGTAAAGTTTTAAATCCCCCCTTTCTGTAGAAATGTAATCTGTAAACCGCTTGCGGTATAACTCTTCTCGGCTGTATCCTAAAATCTCGCACAACGCCAGATTAGTATCGACTATCTGCGCTTTCATATCTATTAGTCCAATGCCGATAGAGGAACGCTCAAAAATCGCCCGGAATTGCGCCTCACTCTGTCGTAGTGCTTCCTGCACAAAGTTTCGCTCACTTGCTTCTATAGCCATCGTCACGAAATCTGCAATCGAGCCGGCAAAAGTTTCTTCCTCCAATGTCCATTGGCGACTTTCGCCTGTGTGTTCGTGACATACTACGCCTACCAAACGACCCTCTAGCCAAATCGGTGCATCCAGTAAGGATGTGATGCCCAAAACGGAAAAATAAGACTCGGATAATTCTTGGGTTCTTGTATCGTTTCTAGCATCATCTGCGGCAATGGTACGTTCCTCTTCTAAAGCCTGGAAATAAGCAGGAAAATTTGTTTTTAAAAGCGATTTACCAAAGGTATGCTCTTTAGTCCTTACATCATACAAATCAATGCATTCAATTTTTGAACGTCCTTCATTATATAACCATACCCCAACTCGCTCCACCAAGAGCGTCCGAGCAGCAGTTTCAGTAATTTCCCTCAAAACCGCATTGAGATTACCTTCCTGAAATGTCTTGCTTCTTGCTAGTTCCACCAGAGTCTGGCTTTGTTTTCGCCGACTATTTTCTCTGATTCGTAAAGCCTCTTGGACCTGGTTGTGCTTTGTAATATCTCTAGCTGACACCACCTGCATTAGTTGCCCTCAAGAAGAAATAATTTTGCCTTGCAGTTCTACGGAAAAGTAGAACTTTCTTTGTATAACTACAATTACTTGATATGGTTTTTCATAACCGGAAAGTATAATTTTTCTAATCAAATTTTATAATTGTGGATAATAAGACTAGATTTTGCTCGTCACTTCTACTAATTCATATCAGTGGTTTTTGCTAGGGGGTAATTAACATTTTCAATGATTATATTATTAAGTAATTCTACTATCATTTGGTATAAGTAGTGTAGTATTTTGAATTTGTGACTGAGTGATAGAGATTGGGGATTGGATTTTAGAAAAACTCTTCCCTATCCCTAGTACAACGCGGCGTAAATAAACCTAAATAGATAAACAAAATTAATTACACAATGTCATTGCGAATGCAGCGTTCGCGGTAGCGTCTCCAAGAGTTGCGAAATGAAGCAATCGCAAGGGCTGGGATTGCTTCTCTACGAGACGCTCCGCGAACGCAATGACTGTAATTAATTTTGCGTGGTTACTTACCATTTCAAACAGGCACAAGCCTTGATATATCAATCTTTTGACTTCCGCCTTGCGGTATTAGTGCTTAGTCCCAGTCCCTAGTTCAATTTCTTGCTTAGTGCTTACTATCAAAGCACCGTTGATTCTCCTAGAGAAAGATGCCTAAAGACTTAAATTTTGCAAGAATTAAAGCAATGGCAGCTTTTGTGGAGGTGGAGCGATGACGGATAGTAATGTGAGAATTGTTTCCCTGATTCCCGGTGGAACGGAGATTTTAGCGGCACTAGGTTTAGTTAATGCTATTGTGGGGCGATCGCACGAATGCGACTACCCTCCAGAAATCCTCAATCTCCCCATTTGTACCAAAGCACGCTTAAATTCCAATGCCTCCAGCAGCCAAATTCACGACGATGTGAATAATTTATTGCAATCGGCTCTTAGTATTTATGAAATCAAAACAGATGTTTTAGAGCAATTGCAGCCTACTCACATTCTTACTCAAGACCAGTGCGATGTTTGTGCTGTCAGCTTACACGAAGTGGAAAAAGCAGTTGCCACACTCATTGACAGTAAACCTCAGATTATTTCTTTACAACCCAATATTCTCAAAGATATTTGGACTGACATTGAGCGAGTCGGTAACACCTTTGACGTAGACTCGGTAAAAATCTTAGAAAATTTAGAAGCTCGTGTCAAAATTTGTCAGCAAAGACTCCAAGGAATTTCTTTAGATGAACTGCCTACTGTCGCCTGTATCGAGTGGACTGATCCTTTAATGGTCGCCGCTAATTGGATTCCTGAATTAGTTAATTTAGCTGGAGGACAGTCTCTATTTTGTGTTACAGGTCAGCCTTCTCCAATCTTGTCGTGGGAAACACTGTTAACAACCAATCCAGATGTAATTGTTTTTATGCCTTGTGGCTTTGATTTAAATCGCACTCGCCAAGAAGCCAATTTGTTAACTCAAGGTTCAAAGTGGGAAAAACTACACGCTACCCAAACTGGTAGGGTCTATATTACTGACGGCAATTCTTACTTCAATCGTCCAGGGCCGCGACTGGTGGATTCTCTAGAAATTTTGGCAGAAATTTTGCATCCAGAAATTTTTCAATACGGCTACAAAGGAACTGCTTGGGAACGTTTGTAAAGAAGAATTCAGAACTCAGGAGTCAGAATTCAGTATTAAGCTGTTGCGTATTTAATTTGTATATGCGATGCGGGCAAGATGCCCGCACTACAATAATTTTTACGTTTTCGTGTTATGCAATTTAGCTGCACATCAGCTTAATTCGAGTCATTAGATAATTCTAATCCTCCACGAAGAATAATTCTGATTCCTGGATTCTGAATTCTTCTTCAAGGTGTTTGTTCAGAATCTGCTGATGGTTCATTGTTAAATAACAGCAGACGTGCAGCAAGAATGGCAAATCCTACAGCCGCGATCGCTTTTAACACACGCGTAGGTAACAATTCAGCTACTGCACCCCCAGCCAAAGATCCCAACAGGCTTGTCAACAGCAATGCGCCTGCTGCACCAAAAAATACTGCACGTGGAGAATTAGAACGTCCTGAAAGTGCGATCGCCGCTAGCTGACTTTTGTCACCCAATTCTGATAAAAAAACCGTAATAAAGCTCAGTCCTAAAAGATGCCAATCCATATTATTAATGGGGAATGGGGGGTTTTTCTAATGACCAATGACCAATACATCCCAAAACAGCATTATAGAAATTACTAACAACATCACGCCGGCTGATTTTTCTACAGTTTTCGGGCTGAGTCGATTGGCTATCCAACTACCTAAAAGTACGCCTAATAGGCTGGTAGTTATTAGCGCCGCCGCCGAGCCGATAAATACCACCCACGGCGAATGAGATTGTGCGCTCATTAACAGAGTCGATAGCTGAGTCTTATCTCCAATTTCTGCTAGAAAAATGGTTACAAAAGTCGTACCAAAAACTACCAACACTGATTGCTGCTTTTGAGGACTATCGGCAATTACAGGCTGAACTGACAGAGCGATCGCAGGAGTTAAGTTCAAATTATTGCTGTCTTTCAGTTCTAGCTCGATCTCAGTCTGAGATATGCCAGAAATCTCCAAAGGTGCAGAGTCAAGTTTCACAGGCAGTAGTTTGGTTGCTAGGGTCTTTTCATATTTCTATCATTTTCTCATATTTTTGTCATAAATTGCAACTACATACAAAAAAGGAGGGTGGAAGTGTCAAAGGCCAACAGCTTTGTCGAAGCGTAGTATTTCTAAACTGCGATCGCCATAAACCCCTTCTATCTGCTGGCGACAGCAGTCAATGGCAAAATCATTAATTTCTTCTGGTTCAACTCCATACATATCTTGAAACACTTCTGTTTCCACGCGGCAGAAGCGAGGACGATTGGCGTAGATGCGACATTCTCGCGTGGTATGGTCGAAATTAACGCACCATCCCCCTTCGCCTACCATGCTGAGGTAGAGTTCTAGTTCTGGTGGTGAGAGATAGTCTTCCAAATCTGGACGCTCTGCTGGATCAAGATTACAGCAGGCTCCACATTGCTTTACACATTGCCAAGTTGACATTTTGGATTGGGGATTAGGGACTGGGGATTGGGGATTGGAGATTGGGAACCAATACGGTTCGGTTAAGGTTTTTTGATGAAAATTCGAGATCACAAAGACGCGATAAATCGCCATCAAAACCAAAGACTGATTATTGTAGAGACGGCGATTCATCGCGTCTCTTGCCTTAACCGAACTAGTCCCCCAGTCCCCAATCCCCCTATTTTACGTTTTTATGTCTTTTCTTATAATTTTGTTAAGTAAATTAAATCTAACAGGCCATAGCCAGATATGATCAGTTGCGGGTTTTGTAATTAAGTTATTGAATTTTTTAAAACAATTAAGAGGAGAAAAGGAAAAATGTTTGACGCTGTGTCTGACTTGTTTAACGCTTTTCTAGGTATCAATTGGGAAGTTATTTTCCAATTGCTGTCCGTGGCGCTAATTGTGATTGCTGGCCCAGCAGTAATCTTTGTGCTAGCATTTCGCAACGGCAACCTATAAGAGTGCTGAGTAGTGAGTGCTGAGTGCTGAGTAGAAGAAAATTTGGGAATTAAAAACTGATAACTCATGAATCAGCACTCAATACTGATAACGCCTGAAAGGCAGCTTGGATAATATTGTCATACTGTGGTTGAGAAATATCAACTTCTTTGGCATTTTGCCGATTAGTTCCTAGCAAACCAATTGTATGTCCTGGCTGCATAGCTAAAACTTTACCTTCAGAATTTTTAATTCTTAATTCTGCTTCAATACCGTTTTTATAGAAACCACAAGTATACTGTCGTTGATTGTACTCAAAGGTTGTGCTTGATGTGGTAGGTGGTGAAACAAAAAATTGTTGAATCTGAATTGGCAGTCTGACACCGATTAACTCTAGCTCGATGGTGGTGTTACCGTTAAAGTAATTTTCTCGCAGTTTGTAAGCGATATCCACTCGCGATGGTAAGCGGAAATAGTCGCCCCAACGCCAAGCGATCGCTTTGATTTTATACTGCTGATTATCAATAGTTTGGGCAATTGTCAGTTTAATGTGACCCTTACCAACGATTTTCTGCTCAAGCACTTGGACATTAGGTGTCCAGAAAACTGGATCGGGGTTGTCCATACCGCAGGGATGTAGAGCATTAAGCTGTTGATAAAGCTGTTGATTGAGATGATTGAGGTTGACTTCCGCATCAATTTTGAGCAGAGGCTTGAGATGGTGGGGTTCAAGACACTGGTTAGCAAACTCAATCAAACGCGATCGCACCATCTCTAAATTCTCTGCTGGTAGAGAGAATCCCCCGGCTGCTTTGTGTCCACCAAATTTGCCTAATAAATCGTGACAATATTCTAAAGCTTCAAATACATGGAACTCTGGAATTGAGCGTGCAGAACCGCGTATATGTCCCTCATCCTCATAAGTACCGATGAACACGGGAACACCGTAGCGTTCCACCAAGCGGGAGGCAACGATACCAATAACGCCGTGATGCCAATTGGGTTGAACAACAACTAATACACGGTTTTGCTGTAGAGATGCAACAAATTCTGCCTCTACATAAGCGATCGCTTCTTGTTCAATTTGCTGACACATTTCCTGACGAGAGGCGTTGACTTGTTCGCACTGCATTGCTCTTTCTAGCGCCACCCCCATATCATCTGTAGTCAGCAATTCAATCACAGTCTGGGGATTACCAATCCGACCAATAGCATTAATTCGTGGCCCCAAGCGAAAACCGATATCTTCAGGCTTGAGCGATTTTGGATTTTGGATTTTGGATTTTGGATTGGGAATTTTCTCCTCTGCCCCTCTGCTCCCCTGCTCCCTTGCTTCCCCTGCTCCCTCATCTCTCGCCTGTACGCCGCCTACTTGAATCAACGCCTGTATCCCAGCTAAGTTGGATTTGGGTAAATGCTGTAAACCGCGTTTTACCCAGCGACGATTTACACCAGTTAAGGGGGCTAAATCTGCGATGGTTCCTAGTGTAAACAGTGCTAGCATCGGCTGGATCAAGCCCTTAGTCGCCCCTAGCTGTTGTGCGAGAGACACTGCCAAAATGTAGGCAACACCAACACCAGCAACACCCCGATAAGGTGAGGATTCAGCTATTAGTTTAGGGTTGAGGATAGCGTTAGCTGGTGGTAATTTTTGGGGAATATCGTGGTGATCGGT
>JBGTMK010000143.1:0-3957 GCA_041743605.1 Nostoc sp. | reverse complement strand
CTTCATATTCTGGTTGCACATTTGCAATAACTTTTTCTGGTGATTGCCCTTTCCATGCTACCTTGACACGCACTTTGCCATATTCAATTTCCACTTGTTGAATTTCCCGTTGTAAAATCGCACGTTGCTGAGTTGTTCTCCGAATGCCCAAAGTAGTGGTTTCGCGAAATAAAACCGCTTCACAACTGAGTAAATTTTCTGGATGACAAATCACAGTCAGCAAAATCCCCGGACGGGACTTTTTCATGCCGATCGCTTGGGTAAAAACATCCAGCGCACCAGCCGCAAGCAACGCCTCAAACCCATAGCCAATCCCTTGTGGACTTAAATCATCAATTTGGGTTTCTAGTACCGAGATGGTTTCTAAATTTGAGCTAGTATCTTCAAAATCACTGAAATTTGATTGCAAGCTTGCGCTTTCACCCAACCAGAGGCGTAAAATATTTGGAATGGGTAAATTTATGGTTCCTGCTCCCAGTCCTATCTGCTTTATAGCGATCGCCGGTGGTGATCCAAAATCTCTTGCCAAAGTAGTTGCGATCGCGGCTCCTGTTGGTGTCACCAGTTCTCTGTCAATGCCATTGCTATAAACTGGACAACCCCGCATTTCCCACAGCTTTAATACCGCTGGTACTGGTACTGCCATCTGACCATGTGCAGCCCGAACAGTGCCGCCACCAGTCGGGAAAGCCGAGCAGTAAAGTAATGGCAATCCTTCCTCATTGCTCTCAATCCCCAACCAATCCAACCCCAGGCAAGTACCCACAATATCTACGATCGCATCTATAGCACCCACTTCATGAAAATGAACTTTTTCAGGCGAAATGCCATGCACCGCCCCTTCTGCCACTGCTAGCTGTCGGAATACCGCCAAACTCCAAGCTTCTGCCCGTGATGGCAACCCCGCTTTGAGAATCATCTGCTCTATTTCTGGCAAGTGGCGTGTGTGATGGTGACTGTGTTCGTGATCATGGTGATGATGATGATCATGTACTAAATCCACATGGACTTTAGTCGCCTGCTGACCATTTCGTTGGACAAATTCCGCTCTTAACTGATATTCCTTTTCAATACCCAACCCATTGAGTTTTTCAATTAAATACTCCACAGGAACACCCAAGCTGACCAAAGCACCCAGGCACATATCACCAGAAATTCCTGTCGGACATTGAAGATAAGCGATTTTATTCATAATAAATTAGTCATTAGTCATTAGTCATTAGTCATTAGTCATTTGTTAAGAGTTAGTAACTCTCACCCAGTCCCCAATCCCCAATCCCCAATCCCCGTGCTATGGCAAAAATTTTCTCAGTTCATCCGGATAATCCTCAAATTCGCCGAATAGAGGAAATAAAGTCAGCGCTCTCTAGTGGCGCAGTTATGCTTTACCCTACTGATACAGTTTATGCGATCGGTTGTGATTTGAATGCCAAGTCGGCGGTAGAACGAGTGCGGCAAATTAAAAAGCTAGCAAATGATAAACCATTGACATTTTTATGTCCCTCGCTTTCAAATGTGGCAACTTATGCCTTCGTAAGTGACACAGCCTATCGAATTATGAAACGCCTGATTCCGGGTTCATACACGTTTTTGCTCCCAGCTACTAAGTTAGTACCGCGATTGGTGCAAAGCCCCAAGCGGAAAACTACTGGAATTAGAGTACCAAACCATACTGTGTGTTTGGAGTTGCTGGCAGCCTTGGGCAATCCGATTATTTCAACTTCAGCACATCTGCCACCAGATGAAGCAGATAATGGCATGATTCGGATAGATCCAGAAATTGTTCAGTCGCGGGTAGAGCTATTTGACCGTTTGGACAAGTTGGTAGACATAATTGTAGATACTGGCGAGGAACCTACTTATGAAGTATCTACCATCTTGGATATGACGGGAGACGAAGCAGTGATTATACGGAGGGGTTTAGGTTGGGAAGCAGCAGCAGCATGGGTATAAGAATTCCGGGACTGGGGATTGGGTATTGGGTACTGGGGAAAAAATTCTTTTAAGATTTGGTTGGGGTATGAATCCACATACTCATCTTCCCAATCCCCAGTCCCTAGTCCCCAGCCCCTACTTCACAGGTACACCTCTCCGTTTCGGAAATTGTGATAAAAACGACTCCAGTTTTAAAATTGTCATATTTAAAGGCAATGTCTACGGTAGGCTGTTCGCTGACGCAGTGGATATAACAGGATGGTGACAACAGTTGGCACAGCAAGGTATTTGACAACTTTGAGAAAATGGCGGGTACTCCTGTGCCAGCATCAATCATGATGGCTTGTGACAAAAACCGACACATTGCCATAACTGTAACTCTTTCGTATTTCCTACAGTTTTATATATGAGCTTTAGATGTGAGCATTATCTGCGGCAAGTCTTGATGGATGAATGTCCAAAGATTCTCCGATCAAGGACGGTCTTGTTTGCTGTGTCTGCGTTGTAATTACGGTGCAATACTACTACCTGGAAAAGTCATGAAAGCTAACGTCGTCAATCTACCAAACTCTACACCCATTTTTGATAACCACGTTTCGACTGAAGAATTTTCAGATAGCAGCAGTGATACTTTGATTGAGTTGCTATGTGAGGAAATGCAAGCGCAAGTGAAAGCAACACCCAAGTCCGTAGAAGCTTTAGCAAAGCGCATAGTTATAGAAGTAGAACGCATTTGCGACAAAAGCTCCCGTATCCAAACATCTGGGGAAATTAAGTCCTGGCAGATGACGTTGGGAAGGCATCGGATGCAAAAGTGCTTACGTTACTACCAACTAGGTTCCAAACAAGGCCGGGTGGAATTACATAGCAATTTGGGTGCTATGGTTTACCGTCATGTAACTATATCTGGTTCTGAGTTGGGTTTTGAGGCTCGTTACAGCCTGATTGAAGATTTTTTACAAGCATTTTATATTGAAGCTATCAAAGCTTTCCGCAGAGAAAACGAACTACCTCATGATCACACGCCGCGTACTCAGCTGCAATTAGCTGAATATATGGCCTTTACAGAACAGTATGCTAAACGCCGGATCAATTTACCTGGTGGTGCAAATCAGCAATTGATTATCTTGCGCGCCCAAGGTTTTGCTCGTCGTCAGCCCCAAGAAACGACTGTGGATATTGAACTGGCGGTAGAGTCTGCTAAGGGTGAAGAAGCAGAATCTTACCAGCGCAACTCGGCGGTGCAACAGTTGCGATCGCAAATGATTGCCCAAACTAATTTCGATCCATCTGAAGAGTCAGAACGCGATCGCGTCATCACTGAATTGATGAAATACCTGGAGTCTCAAGGTCAATCTGATTGTATGAACTACCTCAGCTTGAAACTTCAAGACCTCTCAGCCCCAGAAATTGACCAAATTCTCGGTTTAACTAGCCGTCAGCGCGATTATCTCCAACAACGGTTTAAATACCACGTAGAAAAGTTTGCCAAACAGCACCACTGGCAATTAGTACATCAATGGTTAGGTGCGGGTTTAGAGCAAAAGTTGGGTTTAACTTCTGGGCAATGGGAAACTTTTGTCAGTGTACTATCTCCTGAACAGCAGGAAATTTTGCAGTTGAAAGTTAGCCGTAAGAGTGATCAAGCGATCGCTAAATCTATTAAATGCACACCCAAACAGCTACAAAAGCGCTGGACTCAAATGCTAGAAGTAGCATGGGATATCCGTAATGGTCAAAATGATGTTCAAGCCAGTTAAAACTGAATCTTCACCAGAGGCGCGATTCATCGCGTCTGTATAAGGAAGGCAGGGAATAACCAAGAGTTTATCCTAACTGGTAAAAATATAATTTTTGAGTACAAAAGTACCATTATTTTCCTCAACTTAACCGTATCCAAGCATTCAAATGGTTTTGGACAAATTCATCTAAAGTAACTGAGCATTTGTGACCACTTCCGTGGAATCATAGAAGAAACGGGAGTTTTGGCAAAAGGTTGAGAATGTCTCTAACTCAAGGTGG
>JBGTMK010000142.1:0-6303 GCA_041743605.1 Nostoc sp. | reverse complement strand
AGCTGGGAATGCTGCTGGGATCGTCGATGCAACGCTATCGCAGCTATGCAGGTACTCTTGCCACGATGAAAATTTTTGCCAAAAGTATAGTCAAACCCAGTAACGGTAAATATTGTGGATATTAATACGCTGTATATTAGTTTCTGATGACTGCTGTGTTAATTAAGCTATCAGCTTTTGTCCTTTGTCCTTTATCCTTTGTTCTTAGCGCTCTCACGTAGACGCATTAGCGACTTCCCGCAGAGTATGACTAATGACTAATGACTAATGACTAATGACCACTGTTAGCTTAAAACTTTTATTGCTGTTTGATGGAAAGAGGTAGAAAATCGTGAAAGGATTGGCGCGTTTATTAACAGTGTTTAGTTTGTTACTTGGTTGCTGGGGATGGTTGGGAACAACTCAGATAGCCCAAGCTGCTAGTTTCAACAGTTTTGCTTTTCCCCAAGTCCCAGTTCTGGCAATTGAGCGGCAGAATCGGGCAGATAAGAAGCTAGGAACGGAATTTGGTAAAAAAATTGATTTGAATAATACCAACGTCCGAGCTTTTCAACAGTTTCCAGGACTTTATCCCACCCTGGCTAAGAAAATCATCATAAATGCTCCCTACAAAAATGTAGAGGATGTATTGAATCTTGCAGGATTGAGCGATCGCCAAAAACAAACCCTGCAAGCCAACTTGGATAATTTCACCGTGACAGAACTAGAGCCTGCCTTCAACGAGGGAGACGATCGCTTTAACAACGGTATCTACAGATAACTGTATATGCAGTTAATCTAGCAAATAGCAACCTACTTCTGATTCTAAGGAGTGGGACATGATAGGAGTTAGGAGTTATGAGTTAAAAATTCAAAACTCCTAACTCCTAACTTCTAAATACTCACTTCCCCCTACCCCATTACCTTGCCCCAGATAGATATTCCTAGCCAATTTGATGTCTTAGTAGTCGGCGCTGGTGCTGCCGGACTATACACAGCGCTGTGTCTGCCAGAATCCGTGCGAGTCGGCTTGATTACCAAAGAAACTGTTACTTTGTCCGCCAGTGATTGGGCACAAGGTGGCATTGCCGCAGCGGTAGCCCCAGAAGATTCTCCAACGCTGCACATTGAAGATACGATCCAGGCAGGTGCCGGTTTATGCGATCGCACCGCTGTAGAATTTCTCGCTCAATATGCCCCTAGCTGTATTCAATCCCTAGTTAACTTGGGGGTAGCTTTTGACCGTCAAGGTCAAGCTTTGGCTTTAACTTTGGAAGCCGCCCATTCTCGCCGCCGTGTACTCCACGCTGCGGACACCACAGGGAGGGAAGTTACCACCACCCTCACCACCCAAGTATTACGTCGCCAGAATATTCAAGTCATTCAGCAAGCTTTGGCTTTGAGTTTGTGGATGGAACCTGAAACTGGTCGCTGTCAGGGAATTAGCCTGTTTTATCAAGGTAAAATCACATGGGTAAGAGCTGGTGCTGTGGTACTCGCAACTGGCGGCGGCGGTCAGGTATTTGCCCAAACCACTAACCCGGCTGTGAGTACAGGTGATGGGGTAGCGATCGCATATCGGGCTGGGGCCATCCTCCGCGATTTAGAATTTGTCCAATTTCACCCCACAGCCCTCACTAAACCTGGTGCTGATCGTTTCCTAATTAGTGAAGCGGTACGCGGCGAAGGGGCACATCTCATCGATAATGAAGGGCGGCGTTTTGCCTTTGACTACCACCCTGCGGGTGAACTCGCACCTAGAGATGTGGTCAGTAGAGCAATTTTTAGCCATTTACAACGTACTGCCCTTGATTTGGCGACTGCCCATGTCTGGTTGGATATGCGCCCCATCCCCGCCGACAAGATTCGTCACCGCTTTCCCAACATCATCAAAGTTTGTCAGCATTGGGGTGTTGATGTCTTCCATGAACCAATTCCAGTAGCGCCAGCGGCCCATTACTGGATGGGTGGAATTGTCGCGGATCTGATGAATCGCACAAATATCCCTGGTTTGTACGCAGTGGGTGAAACCGCTAGTACGGGGGTGCATGGGGCAAATCGCCTTGCCAGTAATTCCTTGTTGGAATGTATTGTGTTTGGGGCACAGATGGGCCAAATTGAGTTGGAAAATATTGGGTTGCCGGCAGAAACACCAGTGCTACCATTACGGAAATTTAGTCCTGATGCCAGTGAGTGGCAGATCCAGCAAGCACAGCTAGAAGCACTCAGAGAGAAGTTACCACGTCTAGTGTGGGAAAGTGCTGGTATTTGTCGGGAACAATCAAAGTTGGAAAGTGCGATCGCTACTATTGAATCTTGGCAGCAAGATTTCGCTGTCTTGCCTTTAAGTCAATTCTTACTTGCTTTACGTTCAGCAGAACCAGCTAGTTTTGACCTACCAGATGTTGAACGGCAATTGGGACTTTGGGCAGAAACCCGTAATTTATTAGATGTAGCTGATTTAATTCTCAAAAGTGCTGCTTTTAGAACCGAAAGCCGAGGCGGGCACTACCGTTTAGATTATCCTCAACCAGACCCAAATTGGCAAGTCCACACACTTGTACAAACACATCATTGGTGGAAATCTACTGTTGACACTCTCCGGGCTAAAAGCCACGGAGATTCTTAAGACTTTGCAATCTTAATATCCTGTTTGCACAGGTTCCCAAACTCACCACGTTTGCTCATAGAGCGTGGTGATACGCCAGTTGCTCTACTTGGGGAAACCCCAAGACCGCACTGGCTCATCTTTTGGGCGTTTTGGTGATTAACACCTAGTTTCGCAAAGTCCCCACGTACTATTTCCAATCCTCTATCTCTAATAGTTTTTGCAGCACCGATGTCAGCGTGTTCGTGATACCCGCATTTTGTACAAATGAACTTCTCACCATCACGATTTGACTTATCAATATGCCCACATTTTCTGCATTCTTGACTTGAGTGTTTAGGATTGACTTTGATTACAACTTTTCCTTAATAGAGTATATCGCACACCAAAAAGATTAAATCGGAACACCCCCATTCGGTGCTGCTAGCTTTCATCAAGAGCCTGAAGTACGAAATACGCAACTACGTTGCTGTTTCTCAGGGGTTTTCAGCACCTCCCTTATAAAAACTAGACAGGTCTGGTTACTGAATTTGTCTAAGTACTATTTCGACATCAACACTCCACAATCTAAAATCGCCATCAGCGAGTGCCGCTACCATGCTGACTATCGGGGCCACCATAATTTGGTGGAATATATGTGTCTTGTGTGTCTTGTGTGTCTTCTGTGTCTTGTGAATTTACTCTGTGGGCGATTAAGGTGTTGCTACTAGTAGTGCCAAAAGTATTAGCACTTGCAGTACTGAATATACCTATGCAAGCGGTAAATTTTGGTATAAGAATGTAAGCACCTATACAGAATATCATCAACTTTGTGATTTGGAAGTTAGTTTTCATCGCTGCCAGTAAATTTACTAATTTTTCATTTCAAATGTATTTTCCTTGTCTGCGGTATATTTACTGATATTTGTGAAAAAAGTATTTTAACTTTATGAAATTATTACTGTTGCTGGATAAGTAATTATGGTATCTACTTATAGATTAACTTTAATTAACTGGTATTAAATAGTCTTTATACTTAAGTAGTATGCTTAATAAGCCGTTTTTACATCAGTCTAAAGTTAGATATGTTGATAGATTACTGTGAGCATTTTGCCGAAGTCATGATTTGTTAATATTCCCTTGATGTGTGTTAAGTATAAACACGATGTTTACTAAATAACGGCTTCAGGCAAATATTAAATAATAGTTATTTTATTGTATAGCTCTAATTTGATTAGAGTAAAGAACTATAAAGATAAAACAAGATAATTAGCATATTATAAGGATTTTTAAAATATGGAACAAAGAAACATCGCTATAATCCGATCCCGTAGAAGTATATTTTTATCAGTAAAAATATTAACCAGAGTCAAAAATCTAGTGGCTTATAATTCTTAATTAGTTAAGCAAACTCGTAGCGATTTTTACCCAGACGCTTGGCACGATACATTGCTGCGTCTGCTTGTTTGATCAAAGTTTCACTGTCTTGACTGTTGTACGGGTAAACACTAATGCCAATACTGGCAGAGACTCGGATTGCATAGCCATCTAAAACAATTGGCTTGGTAATACTGCTTAAAATTTTCTCGGCGACTTTAGCAGCGATTTGAACATTAGGAATTGCCCGTAAAATCACAGTAAATTCATCGCCACCCAAACGAGAAACTGTATCGCTAGCGCGTAAAGAGTTGCTGAGTCTTCCAGCGATACTCATTAGCAAGCGATCGCCAGTCTCATGCCCCAGAGTATCATTGACTTGCTTAAAGCCATCTAGATCAATAAACAGCAGTCCCAGTAACAAGTTGTTGTGTTGCGCCCAATGTAATGACTCGTAAAGTTGTTCAGCAAAAAATTTGCGATTGGATAAACCGGTGAGGGGGTCGTGATACGCTAAATAACGTAAGTGGTCTTCTTTGAGTTTTAATTCATTGTTAGAGCGGAATAGTTCAGCAGCAGTACGCTTCAGCTGCTCCTCCATCAGCTTGCGCTGAGTAATATCTCGGATCACCCCAACTAAAAAGAAATTGCCAGCTGAGTCTTTATGGAGCGATCGCTTAGTGGCAATTTGATGAGTCTGTCCATCTGCATTTGTAAATTCTTCTTCATGTTCTTGGGGTTGCTGAGTCCGGAAAACAAGATTATCCTGTTGTCGAAATCCATCGGCTTCATGTTTAGGGAAAAAGTCATAGTCTGACTTTTCAATTAAAACCTTATTCGGATAACCGATAAATCGACAATAGGCGTCGTTTAAAACAATCCACTGATGTTGTTCATTTTTCACAAAAATTGGATCAGGAATCGTGTTAATGACGTGATGCAAAAATTCCTTAGAACGTTTCCACTCGTCTTGGATATGGGCAATATGACTGATCATCCAAATAGCTGAACTGCCAAAGCAAAACACTGAGGGAATGAGTGGTATCCACCAACCATACAAGAAAGCAACGTATGCACTTAGGGTAAATACAAAGCAAGAAACTAGGATACTAAGCAGGCTCCTAGTTGCATGTTGCATCCGCCATGTCGTCACGGCTCCCAGATAAGACCAAACAAAAATCCACAAGTATTCCACCAAGTCAGTCCAGACTTTGAGTAATGGTCGCCCATCAACAGCAGCAGAGATTAACTCACTAATAAAATAAGCTTGCAGTTGAATACCAGGTACAGGCTTTGCCGTACCCATTAGGCTGCTGGAGTAAGGAATGAATACAAAATCCTGAAGACTGGGTGCAGTAGAGCCAATAATTATAATCCGATCTTTTATTAAGTTTTCTTGGACTTTATCTGCCAGTACATCTCTCATTGATACCTGGCGAAAACTACACAATTCTCCAGACGAACTTTGACATTTGGGTTTGGGAAAATTGGTCAAAATTTGGTAGCCTCTAGCATTAGCTCCCACATAAGCACCATCATTACCCTTAAAACGAGTAAATGCTGCCTTACCCAATTGCAAATACTCAGGATTACTTTTTGCTCTAGTAGGAGTAATATCTTCTGACTCTAAATATAATAAAGCCAGCTTCAGGGCAAAACTTTCGTGTACTTGATTATTGATATGCCAATACAACAAGCTGCGACGTACCTTTCCATCAGGGTCATACAGTACGTTATTAAAACCCACTTGGTAGCGACTTAGCCCAGGTGGAGGTAAAACTCCAATGCTTTTATTTTTGTCATTTGCCAGTAATTCAATCCCAACCAAGTTCGGCATTGACTTATAAGCATTACGCAGTTCCTTATTCCCAGGCTCCACTGGCAAATTTCTGTAGATATCTAAGCCAATAGCACGGGGTTTGTGGACATTTAATTTTTGCAACAACAGGGCAATCTTCGCATCTGGAATCGGCCAGGAACCTACTTCGTCTAAATAGGCTTCATCAATCACTACAATCGTAATACGTTCTTCTGGCGGTTCATTTGGACGTAAGTGAAAAAATTGATCCAAAGCTGCCAACTCCAAAGATTGCAATAATCCGATGGAGCGCAGAAGTAGGACGCAGACTGCAACGCTGGCCGCAGTAATCAATTCTCTGTGTCCTCGACTAAGCGATTGTTTCAGTTCAAAGATTAACTTTACAAAACGCTTGCCTAGCTGCTGATTCATTCCCATTACCTAGTAGCCAGAAATATTCTCTATCTCCTATAGCTATTAACTATCGGACTAACATAGCTCAAAGGGGAGCTAAATAGAGTTTCTAAGAGTTTTTTCAACTCAGCAAGGTTATTTAAGACAT
>JBGTMK010000141.1:0-3365 GCA_041743605.1 Nostoc sp. | reverse complement strand
GGGTAGCCGCCGAGATACCAGCAAAATGGGACACGTTGTAAAGTTATGTTACGCAGATGTTTGAAAACCCTTGATTTTACATTGTTTCAATACCGATTTGAGCGTCTCCTTTCTTGTGAAAACATCACCAAAAAAGCTCATTTATGGGCAAGTGTGACGGACTAAATAGCGCGAAGAGTTGATTTTAGTGTGCAAAAATTTGAATGCCCCTTTACCTTTTTTGGGCAAGTTAGTAAATCACTAAACTACATGACGCAACAAAAGTTTACAACGTGTCCCATTTTGCCGTTATCTCGGCCGATACCCATCGCCGCTTCCAGAATCACCTACACCAAAAATATTTTTACCTATGCACTGCATCGGTACTCATTACCTCAACGCGATCGGAACTGCGATCGCATCTCGCCATTATTAGTGATTCAATCCAACCCATCCATTAATAGCTCAGACATCTCCAGCTGATCACGATTGCGGTTGTCGTCGTAAATTTGGAGCGTATTTAATTTAGCGTGTCTGCTGAGTTTTTGGGCTTTGCGGACATTGCCATCAGTCTTCTCAAGTACAGCTGTAATAGCACTGTGGCGGCAACGGTGCGGACTCATGTGTTTTTCAACCCCTGCCCGTTTAAATAAACGCTTGACTATTTTATAAATGCCATCCCCAGTTAACCTGTTACCATAATTTTGGAAATCCACCGAGGTAAATAACGGACGCGATGAAGACATATCCCCACCACGGGCAATCTGCCAGTCAGTAATCGCAATGACCGTGACTTTTGGCAGATTGACTGTCACTCGTACTTGCTTGCCCTTTCCCAAAATTGATAGCGTCCCCTTAGAACATACAAAATGTCTCAAGTCCAAGGTGCTAATCTCATTTCTCCTCAAAGCATTGCCCCACAGTAGCAGCAGCAAAGCATAGTCCCGTTTCCCTGGCAACGTAGAGCGATCGCACTGCCGGATCACGCTCAAAAATTCCTCGCCTGTACAACCGCTAGTGTCGCGGTAGGACTGCACTGGAATACTGTCCACATCTACAGCATAGTTGCACACACCCAGCTTTCGGCCAAAAGCAACTAGAGACTTGATGGCCGCGAGTCGGCGGTTAATCGTGTTCGGTGCTAGTCCAGATTCATTGAGTATGGATCTATATTTAGTCACTACCAGCGTTGCTTTGTGACCCTCCAGGTGTAAAAATTCCAAAATAGAATCTCTGTTAGGACGCAGGCCAGTCATGCGAGTAAAAAAATCCGTGATATCCCGGCGGTAAGCTTTACGGGTTCCCTCGCTGTTTTTAGATTTCAGCAGTTCCTCCAACACATCGGGGTCAGAGTCAATGGAGCCAGCAAAGTATGTCTCAATCTTCGCCGACAGAGAATTTTCTAATTTTTCGACTATAACTAAGTCAACGGATTCTGTATCTTTGCTCATGTCCCCACCCAGGCTGCGGTATTTAGAATGGCGCTTTCCAATACCACAACCCATTATCCAGCTGCATGGGGTCAGGTTGATTTATTATTTGTTTTGGGCGTAAGCTCTTATTTTGGGAGAGGTTTCGGAGCGCCTGGAAGAAGAGTGCCGCATTTTTGCAGAGTGCTAAGGGGTGCTATATCGGCGATCGCTTTGTTTCGGCAAGGAATGAGCCTATACCAAGGCACGCTTTTCCCGAAACGGGAAAGAGATCGCAGTTCTTGGCTTCTAGTAACTAAAGCAGGAAGAAGCATCTTTATCTTTGTTTAGGTTTAAGACAAGTTACAGGGGTGAATAAGGGACTATGGAGATTCACAGTTGGTGTTTGAGCAACCAGAAACACATTGCGATTGGCATCCACTACCCACCCCTGGGCTTCCACAATTTGAGTAGGGGGATTGACAGGATTGACCTTTTGTAAAAAATTATTTCCAGTGTTTGTTTGCGACTCTGCTCTTTTGTTATGAGTATTGTCAGCCCGATTTTCATCCTTTGTCTCAAGCGTTATCCAATTAATTATTATCGCATCACCAATTAAAGGTTCGGTGGGACTGGGTGGTATTCTGCCACGCCCTGTGATGATGAGTAAAGGGAAACCAGAACACCCCTGATCGAGTACGAACCACGCTGTTCTATCTATAAACTTCCAAGGATTGTCAAATTGTAATAACGGATAGACTCTAAATATATTAGGTTTATTGATTTCTCGTCTGAAGCTAGAATTGGTACGAGCTTTCGCGTCTTCTAAATTAACTTCTTGAGCAAGGATAGAGATAGGCGTCAACGTACTATTCATCAAAATCGCTAACCCGAAAAACCAGCACCAGCAACCATTGATCTTGGACATTGTATTCTTCTACCTGAAGCTCTAGTTCCTGAACAATAGTTATTCTGTACCAGTTATCAGTAAATTAGATTACTAGAAATCAAAATAACCCTGCCTAGTGGTCAGTTGAAACGCATGAGTTTTACGCAAAACCTGTCATTTATTTACAAAAATACATGAATAAAAGCAGAATTCTGTCGGCTGGTATTTTGGTTTAAAATTACACCTGATTATTAAAGTCAAGTCAAAGTTACGAGAATTAGGTATTGGTAGAGATGAGCCAAGTCATGACTCGTGATAATTGCATAAATTCCCAAATTGGGAATAACGGGCATTAATTCTTTAAACTGGATATTAATTATTTAATGCACAATATGCGATTTATGGCTCTGTGCGGGGGTTATTGGCTTATTCGTCATTCTCAGAATTGTTAATCAAATTGCTCCCATAAGCGTATGTTTACAGGTGCGATAAATTCAGCTTCAGGAATCGCACACTTGTAAATCCAAAATCCAATTAAATTACTATATGGATGAAACAGGTACTGGGCTGGCATATTCAAGCAATCGTTCCCACCCCAATACCCATGCAGTTTTTACTAGGATCTCTTTACCGTTGCTGAATTTTATAAATTCTCCACCTCCGTCAAAAAATACATCAACAACCAACTGATTCCGCACATCGCGTCCCCACATTTTTTCTGCGGCATTCCACCAACGTTGCCCAGGTGAAGAGAACATCTCTCTTTCTAAATATTCATCGCGCCATGCTTTCGACTTCCAATTATCCTGTAACGCACGAATTAATAAAGCATTGGGGAAAATCTCTTTCTCGTGTTCACTCAGCCACAGTGCATATTCAATTGCACTTCGCAAGGCATCTTCTAAATCATACGAACAACCTTCAAGTGCATCTTGGACTTCGGCATCTGCAAAATTTACACCGATAGTTAAGAGCGCTGGTTCGTATTTTTTAAATACCTCGTACTCAACCGATTCCTTTTCCCAAAACCACATAGTAGTACACCCCTAACTATGTTGAACTCCATTTATAGTAGATTACTCTTATTC
>JBGTMK010000140.1:0-12610 GCA_041743605.1 Nostoc sp. | reverse complement strand
TTTTCAAGTTTCCGTAGCTGACACTGAGACAGTGCGGGAAGACTTGCGGCTGAAATATCGTTATTTGGATTTGCGACGCGATCGCATGGCGCAAAATTTGCAACTGCGTCATCAAATTGTCAAAGCCATGCGTCGTTATCTAGAAGATTTGGAAGGTTTTATCGAAGTCGAAACCCCAATACTTACCCGTTCTACCCCAGAAGGGGCGCGGGATTATGTTCTACCCAGTCGCGTCAATCCTGGTGAGTGGTATGCTTTGCCGCAATCACCCCAGCTATTTAAACAATTGCTGATGGTATCCGGTTTAGATAGATATTATCAGATTGCCCGTTGTTTTCGTGACGAAGACTTACGCGCTGACAGACAGCCAGAATTCACCCAGTTGGACATGGAAATGAGCTTCATGTCCCAAGAAGAAATTATCGAACTAAATGAGAACTTAGTTTGCCATATCTTCAAAACAGTTAAAGGCATTGAGTTACAGCGTCCTTTCCCCCGTCTCACTTACGCTGAGGGGATGGAACGCTATGGGAGTGATAAACCAGATACCCGCTATGGTTTGGAATTAGTTGATGTCTCAGATATTGTGAAAGAGTCAGGTTTCAAAGTCTTTCGAGACACTGTGACTAATGGTGGTATCGTCAAAATCTTACCCATTCCCAACGGTAACGACGTAATTTCTAATGTCCGCATTAAACCAGGCGGTGACTTATTTAAAGAAGCCAGCGAAGCCGGTGCTAGAGGTTTAGCTTATATCCGCGTCAGGGATGATGGCGAAATTGACACCATTGGCGCGATTAAAGACAACCTAAGCGTTGAACAAAAACAAGAAATTTTACGCCGTACAGGTGCAAAAGCTGGACATTTGCTGTTGTTTGGCGCTGGTGATGCTGCTACAGTTAATAAAACATTAGATAGATTACGGCAAGCGATCGCTAAAGAGTTTGATTTAATTGATCCAGAAAAAATTAACTTACTCTGGATTACAGATTTCCCAATGTTCGAGTGGAATGCTGATGAAAAGCGTCTAGAAGCATTGCACCACCCATTTACAGCACCACATCCTGATGATTTGAGCGACTTAAAAACTGCACGCGCCCAAGCTTATGACTTGGTACTCAACGGCGTAGAAGTTGGCGGCGGAAGTCTGCGGATTTATCAGCGAGAAATTCAACAGCAGGTATTTGAAGCCATCGGTTTATCTCCTGAAGAAGCACAAAGTAAATTTGGCTTTCTCTTAGAAGCATTTGAATATGGTACACCGCCGCATGGTGGCATCGCCTACGGTTTAGATCGTTTGGTCATGTTGCTAGCTGGAGAAGAATCTATTCGAGATGTAATTGCTTTTCCGAAGACACAACAAGCACGTTGTTTGTTAACAGATGCACCTTCGAGTGTAGATGCGAAACAGTTGAAAGAATTGCACGTAGCTTCAACTTATAAACCAAAGTCTTAGTGAACTAGGGAATTGTCTAAGTAGGGTGGGCAATGCCCACCAATTACTTGAATTGAGAAAGCAAAGATAATGGATAAAAGCTTACTGTTATCGTAAAAAAACGCGAACATATTTTTATTGATTTCACCCGCCATTTACTTTAACCAAGCAGTGTTAGCTATAAACCAATACAGTTCAGATCAGATGCAAACACTTGTAGAGACGGCGATTTATCGCGTCTTAAAAACCCAAAATTTTTGCCAGTAGCCCTTAACTAAACCGGATTGTGGTATAAACTGCATTGAAGTGATGAGGACACTCAATGGAAGTTTTCTTAGCTAATATTAATCATCTTGAAAGTATTTCAGTACTATTTGATCGGTATCGTATTTTTTACAATCAGCCATCAAACCTTGAAGCTGCTAAAGAGTTTCTCAAAGAACGTTTGAAGAATAATGACTCAGTAGTGTTTGCAGCTAATGACAATGGGGAATTAGTTGGATTTACTCAGCTTTATCCCAGCTTTTCTTCAGTGTCGATGAAACGAGTATGGATATTGAATGATTTGTATGTGGAAGAGTCGTATCGCCGCAAGGGAATTGCAAAGTTATTGATGAGTGTTGCGGAAAAATATGCAAAAGAAAGTGGAGCCATTCGAGTAATTTTAGCGACTCAAATTTCTAACATAACCGCTCAAAAACTCTATGAAGCGCGAGATTACGTTAGAAATGAAGAGTTTTACCATTACGCTTTACCATTGCAGTAGTGGCATGATATGAAAACAAAAAACCCGCCGTAGCGGGTTAAACAACAAAACTATGAACAATGAAAACCTGATTTAACTGGAATATCTCATCTCAGCTTCCAGTTGACGAATCAGCTGTTCGTCGCCTTTTGCTCTGGCTATTTCCAAGCGATGCTCTAGGCTTTTTTGAATATTCGCTCTGTGAGTTTCTCGTGCTTTGCTCACACTTTGTAGTCTATTTTGATTCATAGTGATTACCTAGTTTAATTTTTTACTTTATTGTCTTGTCTTCTTAACATAACATATATTTTGTAGCTGTTGCTACAGAAAAATATTTTTTTATATAATTTTACCAAAATATGTCTAATAAACAGATAGATCAACAACCACTCGTGACTTTACTAAGCGATTTCGGCGATCGCGATGTTTATGTAGGCATAATGAAGGGAGTCATAGCCCAAATCAACCCCAGACTGACGGTAATAGACTTAACGCACCAAATTCCGCCGCAAGATGTCGCCGCAGCCAGGTTTAGCCTGATGAATGCTTATCCCTATTTCCCAGAGGGGACAGTGCATGTAGCAGTAGTAGATCCGGGTGTAGGAAGCAAACGACGAGCGATCGCAGTAGAATTTGCTCAAGGGTTTCTCGTAGGCCCAGATAATGGTATATTCAGCGGCATACTTAGTCAAAGTCCAGCGATAGCAGCCGTCGAACTCACAAATCTTAACTATTGGCGAACTCCTCAACCAAGCAAGACTTTTCACGGTAGGGATATCTTTGCACCAGTGGGAGCTAATCTTGCTAGTGGTGTCCCCCTCAAACAGCTAGGAAAAGAAATTGATCCAGCAAGTTTGGTAAAGCTAGATATAGGCGACTGCAAGCAAACAAGTAGTAGTGTAGTGGGTTGCATTCAATATATTGACCACTTTGGCAACCTCGTGAGCAACATTCCAGAGAGTTACGTCCAAGGCAAAACTTGGTGTGTGCAAGCTGCCGGGTTGAATATACAAGGCTGTGAAACTTACAGTGATGTTAAGGTTGGAGAGATAATAGCTTTAGTTGGCAGTCACGGATGGGTAGAAATTGCCATTAATCGCGGCAATGCTCACTCACAGTTACAGATTAATTTACAAGATGCACTACAAGTCTTGTTTTTCTAAGACTTGAATTGCAATAAAGCAACTGCTGAAAGACATAAGTTTAGAAATGGTGACATTAAGTTCGTTTCATTGCCCATAATAATAAAAGTAACCCTTGAGCAATTTCCTGTTGTACTCTACTAGAGAATCATAATTATATTCTTAACTATGACTACACAAACACTCTCAGCACCAGAAGTTTATCAAGGTCAGTTTGGGGAATTTACAATTACTCAGAGCGATCGCACTGGCGTAATTATCTACCGCGCTGGATTAATGGTAGCAGGACTGAGCTTTGCCATTGGCAGCGCTTTGGTTTTATTCAACAATAACCCGACTGTTTTCACCATACTGACACCTCTATATGCTTGTTTTAGTCTCGCTCTCGGTGTAAGTTTATTTACCATTCATATCTACATGGCATCACTGCACCGGACGTTGCAAGTTTTTTGGGCGATCGGTACTATCGCATCAGTGATATTAGCAATCTCTAGTAGTGAGCCTTTGGCTCTTGCTGTTTACAATCAGCCGATTACCTTATTCGGAGTTGGTTTTATCTTCGTTGCTTTAACAGGTATTTATTTTAAAGAGGCTTTTTGCTTCAATCGCCTGGAAACCAAAATATTAGCCCCAATAGTACCGCTACTATTATTAGGACATTTGGTGGGAATCTTACCAACTCAGGGGGAAAGTATTTTATTAGGAATTTGGGCGATGTTATTTTTAGTATTTGCCCTGCGAAAGACAGTGCAAGAAATTCCTGCGGATATTGGAGATAAGTCTGTATTTACCTACTTGAAAGAACAACGTTTAGCTAAGGTTTAATGCGGGCAAAAAATCGTCGGTGTCAAAAATTTCCAAAAGTCAAACTAATCAAACGCCAAGAAATGTGGACACTTACGGCTCAGGGGTGGGCGATTGCGATCGCTGTGATTGCTTATTTAATATTTTTCACTATTACTCATGTACACTCATTTCTCGCCGTAAATTCCCCGATCAAATCAGCAGAAGTATTAATTGTTGAAGGATGGCTACCAGATTACGCTATAGAAGAAGCTTTGACTGAATTTAAAAATGGTTCTTATCGTCAAATAATTACTACCGGAGGCACATTAGGAAAAGGAAGTTATCTTACTGGATATAAAAACTTTGCGGAGGTGTCAGTCGCCACCTTTATAAAACTTGGTTTAGAGGCAGAAAAAGTGGTAGCAGTTCCCACACCTTTTGTGGTTAAAGATCGTAGTTATGCATCTGCTGCTGAATTTCGTCGCTGGCTATCTAATTCAAATTTACAGATAGAATCAATTAATCTTTTTTCTTTGGATGTTCATACCCGTAGAAGCTGGCTAATTTTCAAAAAATTACTGAATCCTGATATCAAAGTTGGTGTGATTGCTGCCAAAACGCAAGATTACGATCCAGAAAAATGGTGGGGTTCTAGCGCAGGTGTGCGAACAATTATTGATGAAGGTATCGCTTATGTTTATGCACGGTTTTTGAATTGGAAAGCCTAAAATTCGTAATTCGTAATTCGTAATTCGTAATTCGTAATTCGTAATTCGTAATGGCGATCTCTACGAACGCGGCAGCGTGTCGAAGACAGACGCTAAAAGCGTAGCTTGCTTAAGAGTCAGAGTACGTGGACTCGCTACCGTTGCAATAACGTAATTCGTAATTTCTAGTTCCTCGATTTATTTGATAAATCGGGGATTATCGTAAATTAAAGGTATATGTAGCACCCATTTCAGTCGGGGTTTAAATCCCCGTCTGAAATGTCTTTAATTTTGAATTTTGAATTTTGAATTTTGAATTGTTAATCCTATCCCCTGCTACACTTACTTACCCAGGATTTGTAATAATGCTTGCCGATAAATTTTTAGACCCTCTGCATTAAGATGGTCGCCATCACTGGTCAAATTATCTTTAAGAACATTATTTTCATATAAGGGTGCTAATTCTGCTGCTGCAACTGGTACTTTTTCTACTTCAGCAACTTGATTAATCAGAACATTAATTTGTTCAATTCTAGAAAGTGGGGCTGCTACAGTTGGATCTGAGCTTGCTGCAACTGTTGAATAAAAAGCTGGAATGAGAAAAATCTCTTTATTTCCCATTGTACGGATAAGTGCGATCGCCTCTTGGAGATTTTTGCTAAACAATTCATCACTAGTTCCATACAAAGCATCATTTCCACCTATGGCAATAATAGCTTTTTCACATTTTACCTTGGTAGGAATTAAACTTTGAAGTTGTTCCAATAATGAGATTGTACTTAGACCATTTAACCCAAAATTAAAAGTACCACTCCCAAGGGTATTACCAAGTCCAGCCGAAATAGAATCGCCAAATAAGCAACCGGAGAATTGTTTATCTTGGGCAGCAAGTGTCTGATATTGCAGTGCAATTTTCCCTAAAGGTGAAGAACTTACATTGTCCTTTGGTGATGCATCAGCAGAACTAGAAGAGGAGTTTGCCATGCCGACTAGCCGAGAAATTTTTGACACATCAACCACTAGTTGATTACTGGGATATGCTTCTAAAAAGCTGATTATTCCTAGACCTTGTGGTGATTTTGCTCCTAAAATAAGGGCAGATCGTAGTGCTTGTGTACTGGCTTGATCACGACGAGCGATCGCACTAGAAGCAAAAGATAAAATTTGCTTGCCCATTCCTGTGTTGAGCAGCTTATCTAAAGCCACAATATCAAGAGACATTTTTACTTGAAGGGCATCTTGGAACTTCTCTTTCTCCTTAGCGCTAAGGTAATCTAAGAAAGATTGCAAATCGCTAGAAGCCTTTTGCGTCTCGTCATAGTTGCGTATATCTGCCACCGGGATTGATTGCTCAAACAACCCGTACCTGACAGTAACTTTTTCGGCTGCCAAACTAGGCAATAAACCAAGTCCACTATGCAGCAGTAAAAATATTAGACATCCACATAGGCTTATTAGAAGACGATAGAAATATTTCATCACAAAATATAAAAATAGATAGTCAATAGTTAATAGTCGAGAGTCAAGAGTCAAAAGTCAAGGGTATGCACCAATGACTAATGACCAACCTCAATTTGGGAATACTCAAATCAGTAGGCGTGAGGATGGAATGGTGGTAGAAGAAGGCGCATATTGGCTAGCTTGGACGCAAATTTCGGGAATTGGCCCGGTATTACTGCGACGGCTACAACAGCATTTTGGTACACTCGCAACAGCTTGGAACGCTACCAAGGTACAGTTGGGAGAGGTAGAAGGTTTTGGTTTGCAAACATTAGAAAAAGTAGTACAACAGCGATCGCGTTTGCAACCAGAACAACTATTCACTAAGCATCAGCAGGAAAACTCTCATTTCTGGACACCAGCAGATGCAGATTATCCCCGCTTACTGCTAGAAACTCCGAGTCCGCCGCCGATTTTGTATTATCGTGGTGAAGTCGAACTCCAAGAAAATCTCGGACAAAAACCCCTGGTTGGAATTGTTGGAACACGCCAACCCTCAGAATATGGTATTCGTTGGACTCGCCAAATTAGCACAGCTTTGGCTAAAAATGGCTTTACAGTTGTTTCTGGAATGGCAGAGGGAATTGACACAGAAAGCCACAGCGCCGCCATGAAAGCAGGTGGACGCACGATCGCAGTTTTGGGAACTGGTGTAGATGTCATCCATCCACATAAAAATCGGGATTTGTACCAGCAGATTTTGACCGCGGGGTTAGTCGTGAGTGAATACCCCACAAAAACCCCACCCGATCGCACTCACTTTCCCCGTCGTAATAGAATTATTGCAGGTTTAAGCCGCGCCATTCTGGTGATGGAAGCGCCGTTAAAGTCTGGTGAATTCAAGTAATGTACACAAAATAAGCACTTTCGGCTATCCTGCTATCTACAATGCTCATCTGATGCTCAAACCACAGTTTTTATGTACAAAATACCTTTTTGAGTAGCTTTTAACACACAGTACTTAGGCTCAAATAATGCTCAAATAATTTATCAGTTATTTCATTGTGTCCTATATATGTGTGTTTTTTATCTACGTCGTATCGTAACGTCGTTTAAAACGTCGTTGACAGCAGGACACAAAAAAGGGCAGGGATTTTTAAGTCCCTACCCGATATAAAAACACTACACAAGGTTGACGATGATAGCGGCGAACGAGAGACAGTCATAAATCGAAGTAACGGTACAGCGCTGGAAAGTGTGTGTGTTGTTGGCGATTACAGTACCGTTTACGTTGATTTTTCGAGAGAGTCCCCCACCCACCACACGCCTAGTATAGACAGCTTATTGCCCAGGAACTCCGGTGATAAGTGAGCGATCGCCTGAAAGTACCGTCCGTTATGCAGAAAATCGTTTTCTGTGCGCTTGCTGAACGTCAGGAATCCTATAGATTCCCGACGAGAGCAACGCATGATCCCACAGTGCCCTTGGGATGCTATATGACTTGTCCTATATGCGGATGCAAGTTCACAACGAAACACACCACCTAGAGGTCAATCTAAGAGGTGTATAAGTAGTATTCGTGTGAGGTATGAGCTACTGGTGAGTCATTCGTGGCATTAGTCCCAATCTGCCCAGTCGTAACTGCTTAGGGTGTCTCTGGTAGTGCTTACAGGAACTCTGGATGCTAGCGCGATATCCATCTGCGAGAATCCTTTTGCCTTAGAGGAACCTTTGGACGACTTAACGCTCTTATTAGTGAGTTTTATGGTGGGCTTTCGGGCGCTACCAGTGGGGATAAAGGTTTTAAGCTGATTGCGTGGGATATATTGCAAGTTTTCTACACGGTTATCAAGCCGATCGCCATTGATATGAACAACGTAGTCATCGTTCTCACACTCACCGATGAACAGTGCTGCTACGAGACGATGAACGATAATGACCTTATCATTGACGCCACTTGTGAGATGTGCTTTACGAAAGCCGTGATGTGAGAGAGAACCTTTCATAGGTTGCAGTTCGCCGTCGATATTGCGGTATACGACGCCGTTGCTGTCAATGCTATGGGTAGTCTCAAATCCTGGGATAGGCTTAATGCTTGTCATTGTGGTGTTCTCTAATTGTTCACCACAGCATAAGAACAAGTACCCCTGTTTGATGACGATGATAGGAACCTAGTAATGTGTTAGCGATCGCTGGTGATAGTACCCTTTGAGAATAAACGACGGTAATAAACGACGTTTTAAACGACGCTAAAAACGACGCTTATTTACGACGTTAATAGAAATAGGTATGATTCTATTTACCCATAATGCATATCAAAAAATTAGTATAAACCTTCAAGTTAGTATTAGCAGGTTGACCATAGATTATCTCAAATATGTCTTTCAAAGGCAATCGCACGTCCGGGGGATAACCGAACGCTTCAGTCATTTCATCTATGAAAAATTGCTTCCTAGATTCAAGTACCTCATCGTGTGTTTCCGCCCTCGCGTTACTTATAATCATTTTTACCTCGCTAAACAAAAGAAGCCCTATCAAGTCAACAATGCGTTACGAAAAACCCCTATTGAGCGACATTGCAGTACCTTTCCCCTTTGAAGTAGAAAATTACACGGTATGCTCACAATCGACTTGTCAGCATAAGCGGCATAGTACTGGATAATCAGTGCAGCGTATGTGTCAAGAACTCCAGCCGTTTTGAACTTGCTTATGTTGACACCCTCAACACCTTGCTGTATAAGGAACTGGGATAATTTGTTGGAATTTAAGTTGACACCCTCGAACGAGCGAGAAAGTATTTGGACACTAACGCCCGCTATTTGAGCGACTGCCCTTAAGCTGAATACCGCAGTACCGTTGTTCGATAATTTGATGTCACCGTTAGCGGCAAGTGATTGAACGGTAGTGATTACTGTTCTCTACCAAGGGTGTCTATAGTACATACACCCTTTTCATCGTCATCCATTACGCCGCGATCGCCGTCTACAGCCGTGCTGCCAGTCGTGTACTTTGTATTGGATACCACAATGCTATACCGACGAGTTTCCACCGTCAATAGTGAGGTCGTTTCAAGGTGATAACTTAGGTACCAACACACTGGCTGAAACGCTTATACAGTAAGGCGTCAAAGGTGATGACATAATGCAGCCATTGTATGTCAGACGTTACGGTGATTTCGGCGCTGTGGGAAGGAAGGATAGGCAACAGACAACACTCTCGTGGGATAACGTCGTTGATTAACGCCGTAAATAATGACGCAGATAATCGTCGTTAATCACTCCTTATATCCCGTTCGCGCTGTCTGTTGCCGTCCCCACAGCGAAAAGTACCCTTGCCTCGATCGAGGGCATCTACATATACACAATCGTTTTCATCTGTCAAGTGAGCGCGTTTTTATTAACGTCGTAAAATAACGTCGTTTTAAACGTCCAGTCAGAACGTCGTTTATAAAATCACACCTATCACAGGTATCATAAGTGTACCCCAAACTGCTTGATAGTAGATATCTACAGTTGCTCATTTCGTCATTGCAGACATTTTAGAACGCCTACTGTGTATACGTTCTGGAGTACAAATGTTCTACAGTACATTGATACTAAAAAAGACGACTGTTCGCCCTCTTGATTGTCAATGGTATGTACTTTTGTGAATAATGCGTCGTAAAATAACGACGTAAAAAACGACGTTTATAAGCGTCGTTAATAAAAAAGGGAGGGTATTATCGCGTACCTTCCCTTTATTGTGGTTATTGTTTGCCCTTGAGAAGTTGATCGATTAACTCTTGCTGTTTCTTCAGTTGCTCTCTCATCAGGTCAAGTTCGGATTGCTGTTGAGCTTGTTTGGTAGCTGGCATCTCTGGGTTGATAGCCATAGCAAGCGTAGCAGTATCTTGGTAGTGCTTGCGGCTAATGTCCTCAGAGTGTTCGCACCACGCATTGACAATTTTCTCATCCCTACCAAGGTCATATATTTGATGAGTAATAAAAGTATGCCTCAGATTGTAATAGGGTAATATCTTTGCAATACTTCCTTGTTCTAACAATCTTTTGAATATACCGGGAGAGCGATTGTATGTACTACCAGTCCATGTCCTAGATAGTTGGTTTATATTGATTATTTTCCCTTCCTTGCTGGTGAACACCACGTCATTAGGCTCTCGTTGTGGAATGCTTTTTAGTAACTGCCAAAGCTCTCCGTTTTTGGGCATCGGGAATAATCTCTCAGTCCTGTTTTTTGTTGATTTGAATTTCTTGCATATCTGGCTATAGTTCCGTCTGATGACTATCTGTTCTTTGTCCCATTTGATATCGCACCACCATAATGCTATTGCCTCACCAGTCCGGCATCCCGTTAACAGTCTGAACTTTGTAATAGGATACCAGTGAGTTAACAGCTTGTTGCCTCGCAAAAAGTCTAATATCGCTTGTGCCTCATCCCATGTGTACGCTTTTGATTTGTTTAACACGTCATCATCTACATCATCCTCTTGATTAATGACACCGTTTTTCTTGACTCCTTTGATATCGTCGCTTAATCCGTTGTAAGGATTCTCGGTAACTTTGCCTTGTCTGATAGCCAGTTGATAAGCCTCATCAAGTTTTTTGAGTAAATTCTTGACATCCTTAAGCTGTCTGTTTGTAACCAGCCAATTCCTTATTCCTATTGGTTCCTCGCTACCAACATGATCAACAGCATCTTTAAGAAAGTTAGGAAATTTTCTTCTGTAGTTAAGCTCGAACGTGGTAATCGCTAGGCTTCCCTGAATGTAATCACAATACATATCCCAGACTTCCATCAAGGACAGTTCAGACTTGGGTGGTAGTTGGTCATCTGAGGTAGTCTCACTCTTCACTAACCTTAATCTCGCTTGCAACCCGTACTCTTTTAAAATCTCCTGATATCTTCCCAGGTCAAAGTTACCTTCACCGTCATCTAGTTTTCCGTCCTCAAGCTCTACTTGTAATCGCCTCTGTAGCTGGCTAGCCTTGCCTTCCCAACCATCAACCAGCGAGATACCTGTCGCTAGTTTTATTTGCCCCTTGTTGCAATACGACCTGGGGAAACAAGCCTTAACACTCCCTGAATCAACCCTGACGCTCACTTGACCTTTTTTTGATTTGCCAGTAGGTGTTTTTGATGAATTTACCATGATGCTCAATAAATGCTCAAAATGAATACTTGTTATCACACAATCCAGTGATATCAATTACTATATATTGTACCCATCAAAGCTGGTGCTTTAATTACTGCTACATACGCAAATGAATTTGGTAGAGATGTCTATGCATTGCCTGGGAGACTGGACGATTATCCATCCCAAGGGTGCTTAAAGTTACTGAGTCAGGGAGCTTCTTTCATTCTTAAGGAACTAGATGAACTGTTAACAATGCTGGGAGCCATACCCCAAATTGATGGAGTTGAGGCTTCCACACCACCAGAACAGTTAAGTTCGCCAACTTTATCACCAGAATTACAAATAGTAATGGATGCGATCGCCGCAGGTGTGCCAGAGGCACTCCCTTGTGAGCCTTTACCCTTTGATTTTATTGTCCAACAAAGTGGTATGCCTCCTGGCTCAGTTTCCAGTGCTTTGTTACAGTTGGAACTCATGGGTTTTGTTTCCCAACTACCAGGAATGCGGTATCAAAAAAGTTAAGATTTCAAAGACAACAACATTATTTAGCTTTGTTTATCCCAAAAGCATAGCTGGGCATGCTAGCAAACTGCTGCCCAAGTTAATTCTATAAATTAACGTTGACGAATTCTTTTACCAATTGGCAAAGTTGGGCATGGCAACATCTTGCTTACCCCTGCCCTTAGTAAAACCCTGGTTGAACTATGAGATTTTATACAGCCTTCACCCTGATATAAGACCACTAAGTTAATCTAAAATCCTTCGACTTACTTGTACTGAGCGTTGTCGTAAAGCCTGCGGCATAGCTACGCTTAGGGCGCAGCCTCTAGTAGAGAAGTAGCGCTCACGCCGAAGTCTCAAAGCCAAAATCTTTTAATTCCTTGGTGTACGACGATTTCTCAGAAAATCAGGTATATCCAATCCAGGTTTTTCTTTTGGTTCTGGAATTGGAGTTGGAGTTGGATTTGAATTTGGAGTTGAGGTTGGGGGATTAACTGCTGGTTGTTGTGTTGTTGGACGCTTCGAGGTATTAGGTGCGACTCGAACGTTAGCAACACTTTGTTGTACCGCAGCTTGCACTTCACCTGTAAATCCGGTGGCAATTACAGTAATTCTCACCTCACCTTGGAGTCTGTCATCAATTACGGCTCCAAAAATAATATTGGCGTTAGGATCAACTACTTCATAGATTGCTTCTGCGGCAGCATTCACTTCATGCAA
>JBGTMK010000139.1:0-5729 GCA_041743605.1 Nostoc sp. | reverse complement strand
AAACATAAAAAGCTATTTGACCCATGTTTTTTCAATCATTTACGACAATTCGTCCTATTTTGAATGAAAAGTTGATATTCAGATACAGTTTTAAGCTTTTTATCTGTATCAAGAGCTACAAAATTAGATGCGCTTACCCTGAGTGACCTACACCGTGACCAAATCGATTTGCTGATTCGCATACTTAAATTATGGTGGCGAGAAAGGCAAGATTTTTATGCTTCTGGCAATTTGACGATTTACTACAGTCCTAACCAGAAAAAATCAGAACATTTCCGTGGCCCAGACTTTTTTGTAGTTTTGGGAACCGAGAAAAAAGACCGTAAAAGTTGGGTAGTTTGGCAAGAGGACGGCAAATATCCCAACCTGATTGTGGAAATTTTGTCAAGTTCAACGACAGCCGTTGATAAAGGTTTAAAAAAACAAGTTTATCAAGATACCTTCCGTACACCAGATTATTTTTGGTTTGACCCTGTAACAATGGAACTTCAGGGATTCCATCTAGTTGATGGTAAGTATCAAGAAATCCAAGTAACCACTGATGGACGTTTGTGGAGTCAGCAGTTAGAACTTTATTTGGGAGTTTATGAAGGTAAATTAAGATTCTTCACTACTGAAAATCAATTGATACTATCATCAGAAGAATTGGCTGAACAAGAACGTTTACGTGCTGACCAGGCAGAAAGACGCGCCCAACAGGCAGAGCAAGAAATTGCTCGACTACGGGAGGTTTTACGTACACAGGGCATCGACTCAGAGAATATTTAATGACATCAAGAAATTAACTAAGGACATTTTCAAGTTAAGATTTAATTATCAGTGTGTAAAAAAAGCGTTATCTTCTGAAAGTAGGGCATCGTTTGCAAGCAAAAGAGATTAAGGATAAGCTAAAGTCCCTTATCGAGCAAGCCTCCTCGATAGATCATAATTTAGCGAGAAAATTAGATGAAATCAATCGTTGGGTCAAGAATATCAAGCCAGGTTCCCTGACTGCAAAACCCTTTGTCATTGCCTTTCTCTTAGAGGTGATTACGGACTCTACCATTTGGCTGATCATCAAATCCTTACCTTTGGAAGAACAAAAAGCAAAGTTAGAGCAAATGACGCCCATTGAGAGATATTGGTATGGTTATCTCTTTCCTAGATGGATTAATGCAAGTGACTCCAAATTTTATATTTGGAAACAAAAGTTGATGGCAGGCGAATTTAATCAGGTTGATGATGATATTATTAAATCAATAGCCCAAGATGTTGTAAGTCGAGAAGGTAGTTTTTGGCAGCGTTATATCGCCGACCTATCGATGGCAACAGACCTAATTGTGAGTAGTCGTAACAATCAACCACTGTGCATTCAAGTAACTAGTGTATCTGAAGAACTTAATTACCAAAAGTACCAAGCTTGGCAAAATACACTGCGATCGTGGGAAATAGAGAGAGGACTGTTCTTAAGTTACAATCCCAAGGACGCTAATTTTGTCAACCAGTTAGTCAACGTGGCCCTGTATAACAGTGATTACCTTTCTGGTGGCAAATATTTAAAATTTTCGTGAAACTTCTGGAATTCGATACTCAAGGTTTGTGTTCTAGCCTATATACTTACGTGCTAATTATGGCTTTTATGGCTAACAAAAGAGAAACTCACTGCAACAATCAAGTAGATACATTTGCTGAAGCTTTAGAAACAGCGCGACAAATGCAGCAGAACTGGCTAACTTACGGAGTTGATTTTGTCAATATTTACGTCGAGGATGTGGATGGAGACTGGCTAGAAACGTGGGGACATGACGAAATATTAGGTAATTTTCAATTAGATACTATTAAAGAATTTTTGGTAAGTAATGATGATGTAGCTGTTAGGGTAAGACAGCATTTAGGAGAGCGATCGCTGTTTGATTTCGCAGTAAACTTAGAAGAATCTTGGAGAATTTCTGAAGTAGATGAGAAGTTATCTACTGTGAAAAGCTTGTTAGCTGGTGAAGGAAACAGTATTGATACTGATGATATCAGGTTATTGGATTTATCAAATACTCTGGTGGTAAAGTTAGCAGAGATTTTGTGAAATTTTTAGTTGCGTAGTAGTAGAATAAGTTTTATTTTGGTTGCGATTTACTTTCTGGGTAGTTTAACAAAATTTCTGGGCTAAGACACCTACTTAGTAATAGAGAATTTAGTTTTTGTCTAAAGAGCAGTTTGACATCAAAAACTACTTTTATCAATATAACTTTAGCAAAAAAGTTAAATAAGGTTTCATTTTGGGAATTATAGACCTATTGAAGCTCAAGCAGGTAGGTCAAAAATATTGATTAGTGAAACTGCAAAACTACTTTACCCCTCGGTGGAAAAATTGGTTAACGAAATTGTGGCGGTTAACCACGCTTGGAAAGTGGCTTGTGAATTATTTGGACAAGATTCACCCCTATCTATTTCTTCACGAGATTTAAAAACCTGTTTGCAAGTGCGTTTGTTACGAAGCTATGCACCAGAACAGTGTCTTAATAGCCGCAATTATTGTCGAGCTTTGCACATTATTGCAGTATTGGCGCTCAGAGTGTGGCACAACTGGAGCCTCTATTAAATTTTTGAGTAATTTGAAAAATGGTAAAAATGTAAAGCTTTCAAACAAAGTTAGCCAATGGTTAAAAGATCATTTAGGAACTGATGACTCTACTAGATTCAGACAAAAAGATGGTAACTTCATACTGATAAAATATCCATCTGTTTTAGCCCAACCAATACCTCGTAGTTCCCTACGCTTCGTGACAACCTTGTGTACTGCCATCGGCGTTTTAGGAACCTTTTATGGTATACAACAGGGACTCCAAGGAATCAATTTATCTACAGAAGATACCAAAGAACTGATGACTGCCAGTAAAGAGTTGCTGGTGGGAATGAAAACAGCCTTTTCCACTTCCCTAATGGGGCTTGGTTCTGGTAGCTTGTTTACTCTAGTTTTGTTTGGGTGTGATTCCTTAAGGCAGAAACGGCGCGATAGTCTGCGTCAGAAATTGAAGGCGATCGCAACTTTAAAAACGGCAGATAACGACAACCATGAAGTAGCTGAAGCACTTAGTCTTGTAGCAAAAAACTTGACTGGGTTAAAGCAGCTAAATGCAGAAGGCATTGGTCAAGCTGTAGGTAGGAGTATTGCAGAACAATTCGCAGGTTTAAATCAATTATCAGCCCAAGCTATAGGTCAAGCTGTAGGTCAGCAGATTAAACCAGCCTTGGAAGCAATGTTCAAAGAACAGAAAAAGCTTCGAGAAATTCAAGAAAACCAGGGACAGAGAGTTTTAGAAGAACTCATCAAAGATTTGCGAATTCAGGTACTTGAGCCGATTGCAGATCGGCTAGATAAAAGTGCAGAGTTAACTCAACAAGCTTCCGAAGCTGTGCTGAGTCTGCATAGAGAATTGGGTGGTATATCTCAAAGTTTGGCAAGTTCCATCTTGACAATTCAGAACTTTCAAAAAGAGACTCTGGTTGAACTTCAAGGATTTGCTAAGAATTTGGGAGACACTCTCAATCAATTCCAAACAGATACAAAAGATGTTTTACAACAAACAGCACAGGAAATTAACCAAGCCGTAGACCAAAGTATTCAAGGACTGACAACCCAGAGAAGTGCTTTTGAAGCAAGTGCAGTGCAAGCGGCTGCTACCTTCCGGGGAATTCGAGAGGAACTGCAAACAGCGCTACAAGAACGCGCAACATTAGAACAGCAGATGCTTCAAGGATTTGCTAACAATATGGGACAAACGTTGAGTCAATTCCAAACTGAAACTACGGGAGTTATACAACAAACATCTCACGAAATTAATCGAGCTGTAGTTCAGAGTATCGAAGGAATGACAGCCCAGCGAAGTGCTTTTGAAGCCAGTGCAGTACAAGCTGCTGCTACCTTCCGGGGAATTCGAGAGGAACTTCAAACAGCGCTACAAGAACGCGCAACAGTTGAACAGCAGATGCTTCAAGCTACTCGGACTGGAATTATCCAAATTCTCACCCAAGCAAATAGAACCTTTCATGAGCAAACTAATACTTTACAAACAGTGGGTAATCAAGCTTCTGGATTGATGAATGATGCGAAGGATAATCTTCTGGCTACTTTAGGAAATATCGACGCAACACTCACAGCCACCCGCCAAACAGTAGAGGAAGATTTGACAAAATTCCGGCAAGAATATCAAGAGAATTTAAAGAAGTTTTTTCAAGAACAAAACAACTTACTTGAGGGGACACTAGGCAAACAACAGGAAGGATTATCTGGGGTTGTGAACAATCTTGATCAAGTGTTTAGAGAGGAATTTGAAAGACGTAGTAAATTGACTCAAGAAGTAGACGAAAGTATGACTAAAATTCAGGTATCTGTCGAACAAATTAACAAATTAGTTATTGCGGCTGGATTAAACGATTCACAACGACTAATACAACTAGCAAATCTTACTACTGATATTGCCAAGCAAGTGAACATAGTTGACAATTCATACAGAAATTTGAATGAAAAATTTGACAATAGCCTTCAGGCTTGGCAGGGTCATCTTGAAGTTTCTATGCAAAGGACTGTTGACTCACAGTTAAGCTTTTTCCAACAAGCAGATACTTCTATGGCTAGAGTTTGCGGAGGTTTGCTAGAGACAGCAAAAGTTCTAGTTGCTGCACATGATAACCGCCAATTTGGTAATGGTGGAAGCAATCATGGATGATTTTATCCAAGGTGAAATTGATCCAGAGATTATAGAGGATGATGACTCTAGTATCTATCTGTCTATTGGCGATCTGATGTCTGGGTTACTAATGTTTTTTGCTTTGCTATTTATCACTGCCCTACTCCAGCTTGCAGAAAAGGATGTACCAAAACGGGTAGTAATTGGTAATGTTGTGGGACAGATGAAAAGCAACAATATCAATGTCAAAGTCAACCCGGAAACTGGGGATGTCAGTATCCAAGAATCAATTCTTTTTGCTAAGGGAAGTACAGAACTTAAACCAGAAGGTAAAGCCTTCCTACGCCGCTTTATTCCTGTTTACAGTGGGGTCATTTTCTCAAAACCAGAATTTGAGCAGGAAATTAGCCGCGTAGTTATAGAAGGTCATACTAGCTCAGATGGAGACGATAAAACTAATCTACAACTAAGCTTGTTGCGTTCAGCATCAGTTTACAACTACATTTTTTATGATATGAATTTCCCTACCAAAGCACCTTTAAGCCAGAAAATATTGGCTGCTGGTCGTGGAGAAATTGAATCTGACAATAAACGTGATTATCCAGGCGATCGCAAAGTAGTTTTCCGCTTTCAGTTTCGTAGTGATGAGTTAAAAAAAGATATCGTAAAAACCTCTCTCTAAAGGAGCTACAACTTTGAATTATCAGTTTTATATTCCTTCCCTACCTGAAATTCCCAAGTTTAGTCCTAATCAACTTATTCAGCTTGCAAGTAACTTACCAGATGCAACAATATCAATACCAAGTGTTGATAAAATATTGGAAATTATTGAACAGGGTAAAGCTGATAAAGTAAGTAAGTTGGACTGGGTTTACTGCATCCATGCTAAAGCACAGTGGGATCAGCAAAATATCGACAGATCCGGGAAAACATCAGCAGCTATTTGGAAGGTAGCAATTTATAATTCATGGCTGCAACATCAGCTATTGTGGCGTTTAGCTCTTTATTATGGTGATCAGCAAGAACAGGTGTTAGCACAGTCTTTAGCTGAATCTTTTGATGTCT
>JBGTMK010000138.1:0-5283 GCA_041743605.1 Nostoc sp. | reverse complement strand
AGCTCTTGATACAGATAAAAAGCTTAAAACTGTATCTGAATATCAACTTTTCATTCAAAATAGGACGAATTGTCGTAAATGATTGAAAAAACATGGGTCAAATAGCTTTTTATGTTTTTTAATCACATAAATACGAAAATGTCAATCCCACTCCTTGGCTCAGTGTAGTAATTTTGAACTTATTTGTGCTTTGGCTGAACCCCAAAACCACCGTGTCAATAGGGTTTGAGATGCGCTTACCCTGGTGGAGACGCTACACTTAGATAGGGCAAAGCTAACGTTCCCAGGACTAACGCAAAATTAACAATCACTATTTACGCAATGTCTGAAACTTGGTTGCTCAAACTCACCAAGAGTTAATATTGAGCCAGCCTACTGTACGCCAGAATTAGCAGAACAAGTACCCGGCTGACCTGCATAATCACATTCTATTTTGATGTTATTCCACTCAAGAGGAGGGTTAGCAGGAGCGCAGGGCATCACAACAGGTGTACCTGTGACACCATCAGCATTTACTGTACACTGGATGAAATTATTACAACTGTCAGGATTTGGATATAAACAATCTTTTGGCCCTTTGCAGCCGGTTGCTACTATATCCTCGCCTGGGCATAGGAAACCAGCGTCTTGTGCTTGTACTTTATCTATGGTGACTCTACCTAATAAAAATCCTGCAATTGTCACAGTGAGCAATAAGCTCACCACAAAAAATCCAACGAGTTTTTTCATACAAGTTGCTTCCTTGAAAATGAATTATTTCTGGCTCTTTCAGTTAGTTAGCAAATCTACTTGATTTTCCTGCAATTTAATAACACTTTAGTTGATGCTTTATACCTTTACTACATATCATCATTACAAATCAAGTACTTATCTAAAAGATCCTACTTTTCTTACTTTCCCAAAATTCTGAATAGTCAAAAATTGACTTTGGTACTGGGAAAACATTTTTGCTGGGGGTTATCGTAGTAGATGATGTTAACCCTATAGTTGTAATAACCGTATATAAAACTACTAAAATCGAAAAATACTGGAGATAAATATGACTCTGCGAGAAACTTGCAGACATTATCAAACATAGATCAGATTATATAAGTTTAATAACAGACCAGAGTCCGCTCGCTGGAATTACACTTGGAACGCACTGCAACGATCGCAATTGTGCCATGATGGCGGCGATCGCTCCCCTGAAATTGAATGACTCTTGTTGCGCCTGTAACGGAGAATTGAGCCATTGTTTGTTTAGTAATTTATTCTACTGCATCCTGACTGCCGACTCTAAGTAAATTAACTGTGAAAAAGGTCATAAAAACTACCAAAAACTCACAGTAGATACCCATAATACAGGAACAAATTTAGTAATATTTTCCTCTTGACTAATTGCCCCTAATTCCTGACCATTAACTAATGACTCAAGTAGATATTCTCATCCTATCAAATGGCCCAGGTGAGGTAACAACCTGGGTGCGTCCAGTAGTGAAAGCTTTGCGGCAAGAACTAGGGGATGACCCTTCTTTAGTCAGGATTTCTGTGGTATTATCACCTTGCTCAAATGCCAGTGGTAAAGAAGCAGCGATCGCTCTTTCTTTCCCAGAAGTAGATAGAGTTCAAGGAGCAGAGCATTTTTGGCAATTTTTGCTCTGGGGCAAAACATTTGATAATTGGGACTGGAGAAGTCGCGGTGTTGTTGTTTTCCTCGGTGGCGATCAAATTTTTCCCGTAGTCATAGGCAAAAAACTCGGATATCGGACAGTAGTTTACGCCGAATGGGAAGCCCGTTGGCATAATTGGATTGATCGCTTTGGTGTGATGAAACCCCAAGTGGCAGCCAAAGTCCCGAAAAAATATGCCCACAAATTCACCGTTGTCGGTGATTTAATGGTTGAAGCCCAAGAACAAGTCAGCACTCCCTACTCCCTATTCCCTACTCCCCACTCCCCAATCATTGGTTTACTCCCTGGTTCAAAAGCGGCAAAATTAGCTCAAGGAGTACCATTAACTTTAAGCATTGCTGAATATGTTTATGCAAAAAGACCCCAAACTAGATTTGTGATTCCTGTAGCCCCAACTTTGGATTTACAAACTTTAGCTGGTTTTGCCGATCCTCAAAAAAACTCTATTGCTGAAATCTTTGGCTTTAGTGGTGCTTCCTTAATTGTCCCAGAGGATTCTATGGACAAGGCATTGCTAAAAACAGCAACGGGCTTAACTGTGGAACTGTCGCAAGAAAACCCTGCATATCAGTTATTGTCACAGTGCTGCATCTGTTTGACTACGGTGGGGGCAAACACTGCCGAACTCGGTGCTTTAGCAGTGCCAATGATTGTTTTGCTGCCAACGCAACAACTTGACGCCATGCGTTCTTGGGATGGTTTACCTGGGTTGTTGGCAAATTTGCCAGTAATCGGTACGCCCTTTGCGAAGGTGATTAATTGGTCATTTTTGAGATTTGTGAGACGCAAAGGTTTATTAGCATGGCCAAATATCTGGGCACAGGAAGAGATAGTCCCAGAAATTATGGGTAAAGTTCAACCGCAAGAAATTGGGGAAATGGTTTTAGATTTTTTGGTACATCCAGAAAAATTAGATGATATCCGCGCTAAACTCCGCAATATTCGCGGTGAAAGCGGTGCAGCCCAGAAGATAGCACAGATTGTTGGTGAGGAAATTGGGTGAACTACTCAGCATTGTAGTTGGGGCTGCCGCCAGGAGCAGTATTTACAGGCAGAGGCTGAAAACGAGATTTGAAAAAGACGTATTATTTCGACTACATACTATTGCTGAGTGGAGGGGGGTAAAGAAATCAGAAATTTTTCCCTCATCCCCCTTATTTCTCTTAATCGGAAGATTCTCCATCCCTGCGCCCAAGTTCATAAATGCCAGCACCCATACAAGCTAATATTCCTGTACTAATTCCCCAACTCTCGCCTAAACTAATTTCCAGACCCCAGTTACACAAAGAACCAACTACAAAAAAAGGCACAATGCTAAATAGAGAAGCGTAGAAAGCATTTTGGGATTCTCTGGCTTTACGAGTCTTTTCAAATTCTGACTGGCTGGTGTAGAGCGATCGCTCGGCAAAGTTAAACCAGCGATTGAGTTGCTCAATTACCCATTCATTAACTGGAGAAAAACCTAGATATAACGCCAATGACCACAAACTCGCTCCGGCGATCGCGATCGTGTCTAACTCAAAGCGGAAAGGCAAAATTTCAGTCAGCATTGCTTGGGGGAGTCCTGCAAAGGGTTAACTTTAGCTGTTAGTAGATGCCAAATAAACCTCTTGTGCAATTTTAAGCATAAAGGTTAACAAGATTTCAACTTCTTGGCAACTCTCCCGTTTTTTAGCTTCTGTAGTTAATGAAAGGCTTTTAAGTCGGGAATCAGAAAAACTTTCTAACTCCCAGTTTAATTCGGAAATTAATTTGTCCGCGTTGATAAATTATTGGTAGATTTCAACCAACGAGCGCGGAGGGATTTGAACCCCCGACCCACAGAACCGGAATCTGTTGCTCTATCCACTGAGCTACGCGCCCTTATTTCCCAGATTATAGCATATATGTGATAAAATTTTCAGCCTAGAAAAACTCAGTTTTTGGGTTAAAGATAATTAGCTGGATCTACGGGTGTGCCATTGCGACGCACTTCAAAATGGAGGTGGGGGCCAGTGGATAAACCTGTGGAACCAACAGCAGCGATCGCTTGTCCGCGTTCAACTGCTTGTCCGTCAGCAACATATAATTCACTGCTATGACCGTAAAGTGTAGTAATGCCATTGCCGTGATCGATAATTACTGCTCTACCATAACCACCATACCACCCAGCAAAAATTACTGTTCCCGAATCGGCTGCCCGAATTGTACTGCCATAGCTAGCGGCAAAATCCATACCTGCGTGAAAGCGACGATAGCCGAGAACAGGGTGCATTCGCCAGCCAAAGGGACTGCTAGTAGAAGCATTGCTAGGATATGCCATGACACCAGTTCCGCGAATGATCACACTTGTCCGGCTGTTGGTTTTTGCTTGGGCTTCTGCTACCTTTTGTTGAATCAAAATTTCCAGATTTTTGGATTCCCTCTCTAGCTGATTTTGTGCGGCTTCTAGAGCCAAGCGATCGCTATTGAGGCGTTGAATCAATTCTGATTGCGATTGCGCCTGGGTTTGATAATCGGATTTTTGTGCTAAAAGTTGCTCACGAATTAAAGCAATTTCGTTTTTTTGTTGTTCTACTTCCGTTTTCTGTTGATTGATCAGGTTGGCTTGGGTGTTGAGTTTTACCAAAATTTTCTGATCTGCCTGATACACTAACTTCAACTGATGACGACGGCTGATAAAATCGCTGATATTTTGACTTTGGAGCAAAACTGCCCATCCAACAGATGTAGGCGATCGCTGGAGATAACGCAATCGTGCTACTGTTGCTATTTGCCGCTCCTGATAGGAACGTTCCGCCACAGCAACATCAGTTTCTAACTGCTGTAGGCGTTGGGTAGCGAGTTGTAATCGTGATTCACTCTCTTTAATGTAGCTATCTGTGGTTTGCAGATTTTGCTTTAAACCAGTGAGGTGTTTTTGGGCTTCTTGCTGGAGATTAGTTAAGCGATCGCGATCGTTAACCACACTTTGCTGCTGCTGGTTCATTTGTTGCTGTTGTTGTCGCAGAGTATCAATAGACGTTGCATGGGCTGGAATTAATGCCAAACAACTCCATAAAATGCAGCAAAATGCAATAGATAAACACCAATAAATCTGCTTTTTTTCTAGAAATCGCCCTCTCATAGTGCGAACCTAATCAAAACGATACTTTCAAACACTATGAGGATTATTCCCAAAATCTGATTCACCCACTCTAATGCTATGTATCAAATTAGTCTGCCAAGTTCTAACACAAAGATTCCAGCTATGTCAGCATTAAGCAGGTATATCAGCGGGTGAGGTGTATGAACGCACGTGTAGTAATTCTCTTAATTACTTTAGTTTTTCCAGGTTTGGCAGTGGTGGGAGTATCGTTGTATTGCTTTAATCTCGATTATGCAGCACTAATCAAAGCTGAAAATAATGTGGAAAACCTGATATAAGTCGGGAAAGTCAATGATAGACAGTTAGAGTATGCCTATCATCGCACCTACATTCATCGCGTCAACGTATTTGCCGATGGTACTTGGGGATTACTGGGAGGTGTAATTACAGCGCTAGGGATACATGGATTAGTCACGATTAAAATAATTCGTAATTCGTAATTCGTAATTCGTAATTCGTAATTCGTAATTCGTAATTCGTAATTCG
>JBGTMK010000137.1:0-2242 GCA_041743605.1 Nostoc sp. | reverse complement strand
TACAGTGTAAATAATATTGCTGGTTTATTGTTTCTCTTTCTCTTAACTAGAGTATAACTTACGCAAACAATAGCCAAAACCCTGATTTGACGGTAGGGGCAATTCATGAATTGCCCCTACTGCGTGTAGTTTTGCGTAAGTCCTAAAAATAAATATTGATTTTTTATCGAGAAGAATTCAGCATGAATTAGAGTTATAGCGACTAGAAGCCGCGGCTAAACAGGCAAAACGCACCTCTGTAGGTTTAAAACTTTTTGCTTAGGCGGATTTGGCTTGTGTAGTAGCGAATTATATTCTAATACCCTTGGGTTAGCGCCAAAAACTTTGTATCTTAAGGACTTATGCAAAAACTGTCTAAAACTCTTATTCCTTAAATCAGTTGTATAAAAAGGTTTAATACTTACATCTTTACTAGGCAGTGTTCAATCATTTGGTGGTATAAAACTCAACTTTAGTAAAACAGAATTCAGGAGTCAGGAGCCAGAATGAATTTTGATAGCGCAGCGTTAGCGAGTCATAGAGCATCTTGATTCTGACTTCTGAATTCTGACTTCTGAATTCTTTTTTATTTTTCCTAACAAAACCCAATGTTTCAAAATTGTCTTGACCGTTGAAAATGCTTCATCCCACAATCGCAAGTTAAATGAGAGAAATGCTAAATGTGATATCAACAGGTTGCAACAATGACTAGCAATCACGTTTTATATGTTATAAAGCTCACAGAAATTAATGTTAGGCGGAAACTACTCTATGGAACCAGATAAACTGGGCCGTTTTAAGGAGTACGGCGAATTCATCCTCCGAAAGATAGATTCTGTGCCCCAGTACCCTTCTAAACAAGAAGATTGGGTTCCAGTTAGTCTTGATGAGTGTCTCCTGCGTCTGCGGTCAGCTGCCCAGAAAACTGTAGACCTGGCAACTTCACCTGTGAAAATTGGTGTGATGGGGGAATTCAGTAGTGGAAAAACCCTACTTTTAGGCAGTCTAATTGGATATGCTGATGCTTTGCCAGTCAGTGAAAATCCCACTACAGGTAATGTTACCGCCATACATATTATCCCGCAAGACGATTTCGCAACGACACAATTAAGTAACTTTACGGTAGAGTATCTTTCTCATGAAGGAGTACATGAGTGTCTGCGCTTCATGTTAGGGGAAGCCAATAAACGAACAACAGCAGCAGGGCTTCCTCCGATACCAGTATCAAAACTCAACTCTGGCAACGATATTATTGGCTGGTGTGAAGATGCATGGAATAGTAGTAACAATTTAGAGCTACGTTATTTACTTCGGGAGTTGGTATTATTCTTGCGGGCTTATCAAGCTTATGGGGAAGTTATGTGTGGTGGGCACTACCAGATTGATGCTATCACCGCCCGCGAGGGGCTACAGCTAGTCGAACAGCCAATGGCAATCCAAACTCTGAAATTTGAGGATCTACCCCCAGCGCATATCCGATTACCGAGTCCGCCCCAGAGGCTACCAACAAAGTTATTGCAAAACAGTTTCCCACTTATTCGCCGTGTAGATATCGATGTGAAAATCTCACGAGAAATTTGGGATTTTGCAGGTGCAGCTAAATTTATTCTCATCGACTTTCCAGGGTTGGGGGCTGCTAATTCGGGGGCTAGGGATACCTTTTTGTCACTGCGAGAATTGGCAGAAGTTCAAACAATTTTGGTATTGCTAAATGGTAAATCGCCGGGGAGCGATCGCGCCAATAAAATCTTTACCATGATGCAGCAGCAGCGACCAGGACAAGACCTGAAAGATTTAATTCTCGTAGGTGTGGGTCGCTTTGATCAATTACCCCTAGACAGCGAGGGTGGCGAAAGAGAACTTGACCAACTGATTGAAGATAGCCCACATTTGTACGAAGAAACGGTTTTCCAAAAACTCAAAGTTTTGCAAACTACCATTGACGGTGCAGAGGCGTTTACAACCCAAAAAGACCGGATCGTTTTACTGTCGCCACTGTTGGGACTAGCCGAATTAGCAAAACGTTCTACTACAGTCAAAGCAGGCTCACCAGATTTTTTGGCTAACTTGGATTATCCTGATTATCTAGATCGGTCTAAACGGCTACAAGAGAAATGGGGGCGATTAAGTGAACGGCTATTAGATGCTGATCCCCGCAGCTCTTTGGGCAAACAGGTAGGTTACTTTGGTCAAGATGGGGGTCTTAGTAAACTGCGGGAATTGATTCAAACTCACGTAGCTACTCATGGTCTGAAGCAACTGT
>JBGTMK010000136.1:0-4802 GCA_041743605.1 Nostoc sp. | reverse complement strand
GATCAGAAATAATCATTTGAGTTTCTCCAAGAAATTGTAGTTTTTTTGGGTCTTTTTTCGTAACCGACTTGTTTTTGTTGGCTACATATCTTACTATAGTTTATTCCTCAGAAAAGTCAACACTTTTTTGAGATTTTTTTGATTAGTAAAACTAATATATCTGCATTTTAAAATTCCTATATATAGCATTAATTATTGTTAGAAAAAAATTGCATGGCAAATATAGACAGAAACCAGGAAGCTACTGTCCAACAAGCTTTTCAGCGACTCTACTTAAATCTTCGAGCGCGTAAAAACAGCACTTAATTTACATATTTATAAAGTGCAAAATCAAAAACTATTAAATTTTCAAACAAAAAGTACTGATATTCGTAATATTTTTGAAGACTAGAAATATCTACCATAATTTAGGTAGATAGTTAACTACAAAAATATTTTGAATTTAATCATTAACTGTTGAATTTTGGTGAACAAGCATATCTAGCAATTCCTCCTGCGATCGCACATCTGCATCTGAGTTTATTTGAGTAACTATTTTCACGGCGTTGATGTGTTGCTTTAACCAATCAGAAAATAATTCTGTAATGATTTTTTGGCGCAACTCTTCATCTAATTGGGGTTGAATGACTTCTTCCACCCAAATTAAATGCACTCCCTTGGGTGTTGTAATCGGTTTGAGAGCTTGTGGTGGTACAGCAGCAAATACACCAGCTGCAATCTCTGGACGAAAATCTTTGCGGTATCGGAGTCCTTGATATCCATAAGCCCGGCGGAGTTCTGGTTCTGAGATATATAGACGAGCAATTTCAGGAAAATTGACTTCGCCTTCTTCTAGAGCATAAAAAAGCTCTAAAGCCAAGTCTCGATCCTCGAAGACGACTTCGTAGGTAACGGCGGCAACATACTCTAGCTGGTGTTCATAAAAGTGCTTTTCGAGTTGAGCAGAAAATAAATGATTAGCTAACTTCCGCGAAAGGACGTTGTTGTAGGCTAATTCTTCAAACTCATTCACTGAGAGATGGTGTGTTTCTAGCCAAGTCCAAGTGTCTTTGGCTCTAACAAGCTTCTTGGCGAACCGTAATTTATCTCCTTCTTGCTGTAGTTCTTCTGGTGTGACTGTAATTCCTGCCTCTTGAGCAGCTTCGGCAATAATGCTTTGTGATGCGATCGCTTCCACTACATCGGGTATTTGACAGGAAAGTTTAAGACTGTGAATGATATCTGAACTAGAAATGGTCAGATTGTGGAGCATAACTTGGTATTCGGTATTGGGTATTGATTATTCCTCTCTTCTCCCTTGTCCTATTTCCTAATTGCAGTGCGATCAATCAAATCTCTAAACCGCCTTTTTGCAGTTTCTTGAACGGATCTAGAACAAAATCAATGACTCGGCGTTGACGAATGATCACCTCAGCATTTGCTGTCTGACCGGCACTTAATGGAATACGTTTGTTGCCATTTTCGACATACTGCTGGTCTAAGGTGATTTCTAACTCATAGCTTTCAGTGTTTCCTTGGGGTGTTTGGCTAACTTTCGAGTCAGGAGAGATCCAAGTCACTTTCCCTTCGACGATGCCATATTCTTGGAAGGGATAGGCATCAAACTTGACTTTAACTGGCATTCCTAGTTTCAAGAAACCACTATCTTGATTAGGCATATTAGCTTTGAGTACGAAATCTGCATTCTTGGGTGCAATTTGGGCAACCCTTTGACCGGCTTGTACTACCGCTCCTGCCTTAGTGGTGGGTAATTCAAAAATCACCCCATTAATTGGCGATCGCACCACTCGTTGCTGCATCTGAAGTCTAATGGATAGAATCTGGCTCTTAGTCTGGGCGACTTCTGATTGCGCTGCCGTTATTTGTGTCTGTATGTCTTTTAGCTGTTCTTGATTTTTCATTACAGCCAGTTCTCCGGCTTGTATCAAACTTTTATAGCTACTCTGCTCCTCTTGAAGTCGGAGTTTTGCTTGTTTGATATCAGACTCCAACATATTGATAGTTACTTGATAACGATTGAGTTCTTCCGTCAAGCGCAATTGGGCTTGTTTGATATCAGATATGGCTCTGTTATAGAGTCGTTTGCTTTCTTGTTCTTCTTTTTTGAGTTGATCGATTTGAGTTGCAGAAACAGCACCATCCTGAACGAGCTGACTAAAGCGTTCAATTTGCCTAGAATCTATACTCAAACGGTTTTTGGCCGATTGCTGATCATCACGAGTGGTGTAAATCTGCTGCTCTGCTTGCTTAACTAATGCTTGTTTTTCTAATTTTTGGAGGTTATAGCTACTCAGTTTGGCATCCAGGTTTTGCTGCGCCTGGTTAACTTGAGCAATTTTTTCTAATTGTTGAGATTTATTTTGTTGTTCTAAGAGGCTAGATGACATTAAAAATTGATTTTTGAGCAATTCCAGTTGGGATTGCCGATTTTGTAGCCCTTGCAATTTGATCTGGACTTGTTGGAGTTCTGTTTCTAGTAGATCAGAATCTAGTTCCAGTAAAACCTGGCCAGCCATGACTTTATCTCCTTCTTTGACTGAAACTGCTTTTACACTCCCACCAACTTGAGAGTCTAATTTTTGAGTTGCGCCTTTAGGTTCTATCCGGCCTCTGGCGCTACCAGTCTCATCTACTCGTGAGAGAGTTGCCCAAGGCAAAAATAGACCAGCAAAGATGATGAGTACATACAACAAACCACGAGTCCAAATTCGAGGTAAAGCATTGAGCAATCCTTCGGTACCGTAGTACAAATCTTGACTGCTACCTTCAGCCTCTATCTGCTCGTTAACCTCTACAGATTCTTCTTGGTGTGTGTAATTTTGATCCTCATCCCGCTCATCTTCAGTAAATGGGGATGATCTATTGGGATATGGCATAGTTTTATCTCCGATGACAGTGATGGAAAGTAGGGAGGTGGGGAGCAAGTAGTGAGAAGAATATAATTATTTCAATGCCCAATGCCCCATGCCCCATTCTCAATCTCAACTAACTTGAGCCAGTTGTTGTTGATTCAGGTAGTAGTAATGACCTTTTTTCGCGATTAATTCGTCGTGGGTACCGCTTTCTACCAAAACGCCTTGATCTAAAACTAGAATCAAGTCAGCGTTGCGGACTGTAGAGAGGCGATGGGCAATAATTACACTTGTGCGCCCTTGAAGAATTGTTTTGAGGTTGTTTTGAATAATTCGTTCTGATTCGGAATCTAGGTGACTGGTGGCTTCATCAAAAAGTAATAACCGAGGATTTCCGAGCAAAGCACGAGCGATCGCTAGACGTTGGCGCTGTCCACCAGAGAGCATACCACCGCCTTCACCAATTTGGGAGTCGTAACCCATCGGTAGTTTTTGAATAAATTCATCGGCTCCGGCATATTTTGCTGCTTGGATAATTTCTTCAGAAGAAGCATCTGGATGAGCGATCGCAATGTTTTCGCGGATAGTCCCACCAAAGAGAAAAGTATCTTGATCGACAACGCCGATTTGAGAACGGAGCGATCGCAAGGTGACAGTAGTAATATCACGACCATCAATCAGGACTTTGCCATCTGTCGGAGGATATAAACCCAAAATCAGCTTACTGAGGGTTGTTTTTCCAGAACCACTACGCCCTACGACTGCAACCATCTGTTCCGGCTGGATTTCAAAGTTAAGATTTTCTAATACGTTAGTCTCACTTTCTGAGTGATAGCGAAAGGTGACATTCTGAAAGCGAATGTTACCGTGGAGTTTACCCAACGACTTCCGGGGTTTAGTTTCTAAGTCTTCTTCTGGTTCTGCCTCTAATACATCATTGATGCGTTCGGTGGAAATCACAATTTCCTGCAATTGATTCCACAGCATAGACAGCCGTTGAAAAGGACTCAAGACGTTACCCACCAACATATTGAAAGCAACTAATTGTCCAATAGTCAGTTCGCCATTAATTACCTGAGAGGCTCCATACCACAACAATGAAGTATTTACAAAGGTTTGGATGACGCCACTAATAACTTGCAGGCGATTACCAATTATCTGAGCATTAAAAGATTTTTTGACTAAATCATTCAGCAGTTCTTCCCAACGCCAGCGCACAGCCTGTTCAATTGCTAATGAGCGGACGGTACGAATTCCACTGAGGGATTCTATGAGATAGCTTTGTTCTTTGGCTCCTGCACTAAAAATTTCTCTGGAGATGCGGCGCAAGATATTTGTGCTAGCCAGCGCCAAGATAAAAAATGGCGGTACTGTACACAGCACGAATAATGACATCCGCCAGCTATAGGAGAACATCAAAGCCAGATAAACCACCAATGTCAGCATATCCAACACAATAGAGAGTGTCTGACCAGTAAGGAATTGCTGAATTTTCTGGTTTTCTTGGATGCGTGAGACTATATCCCCAACAAAACGCGACTCGAAATAGGAAAGAGGTAAACGGAAGGTATGTTTAATAAAACCTACGAGTAGAGCAATGCTAACGCGGTTAGCAGTATGAAATAGGAGATATTGCCGTAGAGCGTTGACAGCGACACCAAACAACCCAAAAACAATCATTCCCAAACCAATGGCGTTTAAGGTTGTCACACTGCGTTGCACAAGTACTCTATCGAGCAACAACTGAGTGAATACCGGCGTTACTAATCCAAATAATTGAATGAGTACAGAAGCTACAAAGATTTCTAGCAGTGTCCGATAGTGAGGTTTGATTAACTCAAAAAACTTCCAGAAACTTTTACTTTCGTCTTTAGTATTTTTGAGGAGGGCTGTAGGTTGCAGTAACAATGCATAACCACTCCAACCTGCTTGAAATTCAGCTTTTGTCAG
>JBGTMK010000135.1:0-5917 GCA_041743605.1 Nostoc sp. | reverse complement strand
GAATTAACAGAGGATGAAATTAAAACTCTGGTAGTTGATGATAAGTGGATGCAGACGTTAAGACAGGCGATCGCTTCAGAGATGGATCGGATTTCGCAACGGTTGACGCTGCGAATTAAGGAGTTGGCGGAACGATATGATACGCCTTTGCCGCAGTTGACGAGTAAGGTTGAGGAGTTGACGGCTAAGGTTGAGGGACATTTGCAGAGGATGGGGTTGGTGTGGTGAAAAAAAGTCTGAATCACGGATTAGAGGGATTACGGGATGACACGGAAGGAATAGAGGGGTATAAAAAGACTGAGGTGGGGGTAATTCCTGATGATTGGGAAGTAGTTTTACTTGATTTGGTTACGAAACGCGGAAGTGGTCACACGCCAGATAAAAAGCACCCAGAATATTGGAATGGGGAAATCAAGTGGATCTCATTGAAAGACTCGAATCTTCTTGATAATTTATATATTTACGATACTACTGAAAAAATTACGCCCGCAGGAATTGCAAACTCTTCAGCAGTTTTGCACCCACTAGGCGCTGTTATTTTATCGCGGGACGCAGGAGTTGGAAAGAGTGCAATCACAAAAGATGTGATGGCAGTTAGTCAGCACTTTATGGCTTGGCACTGTGGTTCGCAATTAGATAACCATTTTCTTTACTATTGGTTGCAAGCACAAAAGTCTGAGTTTGAAAGGATTGCAATCGGTAATACTATCAAAACTATAGGTCTTTCATATTTCAAGCAATTAAAAATTCCCTTTCCCTCTCTTCCTGAACAAAAAGCGATCGCCCAAGTCCTCAGCGACATGGATACAGAAACTGCAAGCTTAGAACAAAAGCGCGACAAATACAAAGTCATTAAACAAGGCATGATGCAAGAATTATTAACCGGAAAAACTCGCCTAAAATATGATTTAAGTAATTAAATAATATGGATGAAAAATATAAAATATATCTTGATATTTGTTGTTTAAATCGTTCATTTGATGACCAAACACAGCTGCGAATTCGTTTAGAAACAGAAGCAATTTTAGAAATTATCAGCCGTTGTCGAGATGGAGAATGGGAATTAGTCAGTAGTACAGCCCTAGAATCGGAAATTGCACAAACCCCAGATGTAACCAGAAGAGAACAGGTGCTTGAAGCATTAGCGATCGCTCAACATCAGATTTTAGTCACCGAAGAAATCTCTAGACGAGCTATAGAAACAACAAACTTTAATATTAAAAATTTTGATGCCCTTCATATCGCTTGTGCTGAAGGGAATGCCGACATTTTATTGACAACCGATAACCGTCTATTGTCAAGAGCATTAAACTATAAGAATAACTTAAACATAATAGTTGCTAACCCAATGATCTGGTTAGCAGAAGTTACCACTAATCTCGTAGAAGGAGGAGAAAATGACCCCGATTGAATTATATAGAAAAGGATTTCAAGCCTTAGTAGATGCTTTGGGATATCCTGATGCTATCCGGTTTATTCGCCAATTTGACAAGGGAAATGGAGACTACACCCAAGAACGTCATCAATGGCTCGATCAGCTAACGATGGATGAAATACTCACAGACATTAAGCAACGCCAAAAAATATCTGACCCCAAGAACCAGGAACAATAATGAGCCAAGAACGCACCAAAAAACCCTTAACCGTTACCCATGACGGGGAACCCTTAGTCATTATCTATCCTGCCACCCCTCAACACCAGCGCCCAGCATTTGGAGCAATGAAGGGTAGCGGCGAAATATTGGGAGATGTGATTGCTCCAGTAATCCCTGCTACCACATGGGAAGCACACCCATGAAGCTGTTATTTGATACCCTCATCTGGCTTTGGTATTTGCTGAAAATTCACGGATGACACAGATAAAGATGACATAGTTTGATTAACAGTGTCATATTTAAAGCTGAGTAAAACCGTGATTATCACAGTAAGAGGGTTGCTATGAGCCAGGTCGGACAACGCGAACGCCAAACCCAAAACCGCATTGTGCAACTATTCCAGCAACAATTAAAGTATCGCTATCTGGGTGATTGGCACGACCGACCTAACAAAAGCAACATCGAAACGGAAATCCTCACCGCCTTCCTACGCGACAAACAAGGCTACAGCAACAGCCTAATCACCAAAGCCTTGTATGAACTCAACAAAGTCGCAGGCGACCAAAGCAAAAGCCTTTATGACATCAACAAAGAAGTTTATAGCCTCCTGCGCTATGGGGTCAAAGTCAAAGAAGAAGTTGGCGAGAACACCCAAACCGTTTGGCTGATTAACTGGGAAGAACCTCTAGAAAATGACTTTGCGATCGCTGAAGAAGTCACAGTTAAAGGCGAAAACACCAAACGCCCAGACATCGTACTTTATGTTAATGGTATTGCGATCGGTGTTCTGGAACTAAAACGCAGCACAGTCTCCGTCTCCCAAGGTATCCGCCAAAACCTTGATAATCAAAAATCCGTTTTTATCAAGCCCTTCTTTACGACCATGCAGTTTGTCATGGCAGGTAACGACACCGAAGGACTTTGTTACGGCACGATTGAAACCTCAGAAAAATATTACCTTACCTGGAAAGAAGCCAGCGATATAGAAAATCCCTTAGACAGACATCTGTTGCAACTCTGTGAAAAAGAACGATTTCTAGAACTAATCCACAACTTTATCGTTTTCGACAGTGGTATCAAAAAACTCTGCCGTCATAACCAGTATTTTGGAGTTAAGGCTGCCCAAACTTACCTCCACCGCAGAGAAGGAGGTATTATTTGGCATAGCCAAGGCAGTGGTAAAAGCCTGACAATGGTTTGGCTCACCAAATGGATTCGGGAATATAACTCTAATGCTCGTGTGTTGATTATTACTGACAGGAATGAACTCGACGAGCAAATTAAAAACGTCTTTCTAGGGGTAAATGAAAACATCTATCGCACTACAAGCGGTAGAGACTTGATCATCCAATTGAATAATACTACCCCTTGGTTACTCTGCTCCTTAATCCATAAATTTGGCAGAAAGGACGGTAAAAAAAATCAAGGCGACTACGACAATTACATTGCCGAACTCAAGCGCAATTTACCCCAAGATTTTCAAGCCAAGGGTGAAATTTATGTTTTTGTGGATGAGTGTCACCGCACCCAATCCGGCGATTTGCACAAAGCCATGAAGAAAATCCTGCCCAATGCTGTATTCATTGGCTTTACTGGCACACCCCTACTCAAAAAAGATAAACAAAATAGCATCGAGGTTTTTGGTTCTTATATTCACACCTACAAATTTAACGAAGCCGTAACCGATAAAGTTGTGTTGGATTTGCGCTATGAAGCTCGTAATGTTGACCAGTACATTACCTCACAAACCAAAATTGATCAGTGGTTTGAAGCTAAAACCAGAAACTTAACCGAATATGCTAAAACCGAACTCAAAAAACGCTGGGGTACGATGCAAAAAGTCCTCAGTTCAAAATCACGGTTAGACAAAATTGTTGCTGATATCATCCTAGACTTTGGCACTAAAGACCGCCTGCAAAACGGTCGGGGCAATGCCATGCTCGTCTGTGGCAGTATTTATGAAGCTTGCAAATATTACGAGTTATTCCAGAATACAGGCTTTCCAAAATGCGCCATTGTGACTTCTTATGATGGTTCCCTCCAAAGCATTAAAGGCGAAAGCACCGGAGAAGATGAACCCACCGAAAAGCTAAAACAGTACGAAATTTATCAAAAAATGCTCAATGGCAAAACGGCAGAGAAATTTGAGGATGAAGTCAAAAAGAAATTTGTCGAATCACCCGCCCAAATGAAGCTGCTGATTGTAGTGGATAAGCTGCTAACCGGCTTCGATGCCCCCTCTGCCACCTATCTCTACATTGATAAATCCATGCGTGACCACAGTCTATTTCAAGCCATCTGTCGCGTTAATCGGCTAGATGGAGAGGATAAAGAATATGGTTACATCATCGACTACAAAGACCTATTTAAAAGCCTGGAAAAGTCAGTTAACGATTATACCTCTGAAGCCTTTGAAGACTATGACATAGACGATGTTGATGGGTTATTGGGCGACAGATTAGTAAAGGGTAAAGAGCGCCTAGAAATTGCCAGAGAAAGCATCAAGGCTCTGTGTGAACCAGTAGAGCCACCCCAAGATACTGATGCCTATGGACGCTATTTCGGTGGTGCAGACGAGGAGCCGGACAAGCTCAAAGAAAACCAGCAAAAGCGCGTTGCCCTTTATAAGTACACCGCCGCTTTAGTTCGAGCCTATGCCAACCTAGCTAATGACATGGCAGAAGCCGGATACGAACCCGCCATGCGTCACTTGATTGATAGCTATATCGGCGCAGAAGAAAGCGAAATAATTTCAGCTTTTGACGACATGACACTGATTGAGTTGATTGTCGAACCCGGTGCAAATGCAGTTGACGCATTACCCAAAGGCATCAAGCAAAACCCAAAAGCCGTAGCGGAAACCATCGAAAACAACTTACGCAAACTCATTATCGATCAGCAGCCAACCAACCCCAAATATTTTGAAAAAATGTCCATACTGCTGGATGAGTTAATCCAAGCCCGAAAAGCAAAAGCCGAAGACTATAAAGCCTACTTGCAGAAAATTGTTGAGTTAAGTAAACAAGTTGCTCAACCGAGTAGCTCGTCACGGTATCCTCAATCGTTGAACTCTGCTGCTAAAAGGGCGTTATACGACAACCTCAATCAAGACGAAGCGTTATCTCTAGCGATAGATGACGCGATTCGCAAAACCAAAAAAGATGGATGGCGTGGAAACATAATGAAAGAGCGCGAAGTAAAAAATGCCATTAAGAAACATTTAGATTCGCCTGAAGATGTAGAACGCATTTTTGAAATAGTCAAAAGCCAAAGCGAGTATTAGGATGCACCAAATAACTGTCGGTGAACTCGTCATAGACGTTGCCAGAAAAGACATTAAAAACTTGCACTTGGCAGTGTACCCTCCCGATGGTCGAGTACGTATCGCCACACCCTTAAACATTGATGACGAAGCTGTGCGTTTATTCGCCATCTCCAAACTTGCCTGGATTAAAAAGCATCAAGCTAACTTTGAAGCACAAGAACGCCAGTCACCAAGAGAATTTGTGTCTGGTGAAAGCCATTATTTTCAAGGAAAACGCTATTTATTAAACGTCATTTATTGCCTGGGTAATCCCAAAGTAGAAGTTAGAAATAATACTTATATCGACCTTTATGTAAAAGAAGGAAGTAATGAAGCGCAACGCCAACAAGTCATAATGTCTTGGTATCGACAGCAGTTAAAACAGGAAATTCCCCCATTAATCGAAAAGTGGCAAAAGAACATGGGAGTTAAGGTTGAGGACTGGGGCGTAAAGCTGATGAAAACCAAATGGGGTACTTGTAACATCCAAGCAAAACGTATCTGGCTCAACCTCGAACTAGCCAAAAAAGACAAGCACTGCCTAGAATATGTTGTAGTTCACGAAATGGTACATCTGTTAGAACGCAATCATGGCGATCGCTTTGTGGCTTTCATGAATAAATTTATGCCGAATTGGAAATTTTATAAGGATGAGTTGAATCGCTCCCCCCTTGGAAGTTATTGAGTTCGACTTTCAGCCAGATTTTTTATAAAGAGCAGGCGATCGCAATTTCTGGCGATAGTTCTGTTGATGAGAGCAAAGTTAACTATTGTAGCGATTTTGTGAGTGAAGTTAGAGTACGTAGACATAGCCTGTCAATGCTTTAACGGTATCGCCTCCATAAACGCCGCCAAAGCAAAAGTACTAAAATAGCGATGACAAATCCGCTAATAGTATATACTCCCTTAGTAGCTGGGATTAGCCACCAAGGTTCCTTTGGGGTTGTCTGTTGTGTACTTATTACTGGTTGCGTAGTTTTTATCTGTGGTGTACCTGTTGTCGGTTCTGGACTTACTT
>JBGTMK010000134.1:0-2739 GCA_041743605.1 Nostoc sp. | reverse complement strand
AGACGTAGAGAATTGTAGTTTTAATATTGGGGAATTTTGGCGAATTGCTATTGTGATTTTGAGGCATAGAAATGAGAAACTAATAGCTCATACCATCGTAACCTAAAGCTGAAAATATCGCCGGAAACGAGGATCAATTTTGTCTGTTTTCTGCTGATTGCAGGTAAAACAAAGAGTTTGGAGATTGCTAATATCGTTTTGACCACCACGGGCAAGGGGAATGATATGGTCAATGCTAAGGTTAGTTTCTACAGTGGTTTTACCGCAGCTTTGACATTGATATTTGTCACGTTGAAAAACATAAGTTTTTACTTCCGGTGGAATACGAATGCGGGGAGTTTTGCTCATTTATTTAGTTGCTAAGAAATCCTTCCAAGGTGGGTACATCTATCCAGCTTGCTTTGGTATGAGATTCATGGGATAAATCCATCAACAACTGAGAATAAATTCCTTCTCGCAGGGATGGTGTAATTTCCTGATTGCGGTCAATTCCTTGCACCCATTGGTCTACTACGCGGATAAATGCAGAAATGCGTCCATCAGCATAATTTTTGGGGAAAATTAACCGATTTGGTATTTCTATTTCTGTTAGAGGTTTACCTGACTGGGAACCCCAAACACGAAAACCATGTATATAATCTTTTTGATTTTCACTGCCCACTATTAATGTACCGCGATCGCCATATACTTCTACCCAATGGGTTCTTGGTGCATGAACAACTGCACTAATAGAAAGTTGGCAAGGTGTACCATTAGCTAATTCCAGCGTTAATATACAGTTGTCATCTGTATTCACTGGCTTGGATTCCCCACTAACAGGGTCAACTCGTGTGGGAATAGTAGTGGTTAAATGGGCGTTTAATCTACGAACTGGCCCAAATAACCAGTGAATATAATCGAAGGCGTGGGAACCTAAAGATCCTAATGCACCACCTCCTTTATCCTTTTCAGAATACCAATTCCAAGGGCGTGAAGTATCAGCACGAGAAGAACCTAACCAATCAATTTTAATTAGGCGTAACTCACCCACATAATCTTCTGACAATAATTCAGCAAACAACTGCCATGCTGGGACAAAGCGAAATTCAAAATCTACAGTTGCAATTACGCCTTTTGCTTTCGCTAACCGATAAAGTTCTTTAGCTTCAATTGCATTTAAAGTTGTTGGTTTCTCTAATAATAAATGTTTCCCAGCTTGCAATACAGTTTTTGCCATTTCATAGTGCAAAAAGGGTGGCGTCGAGATGCTGACTGCTTGCACTTCAGGTAATGCCACAATCTCTGCAAGTGAGTCAGAGGCGTGGCGGATATTATGGGATTCTGCTATGGCTTTGGCTTTATTTATATTTCGATGATAAACAGCAATTACCTCAGTGCGAGGATGTGCTTTGAATCCAGGAATGTGGACTTTTTGACCAAATCCAGTACCTGCGATCGCAATCCCAATCATATTATTATTTACTCCCAGCTTTATACAAGTGACTATTTATTTAATAATATCATTTTGTCTATCATATCTAATATATCCGAATCTTTTCTGGCATCAAACTTCCTAGCAAATAGTTTTTCTGACTGTCTGATTTTTTCAAAATCTTTTTTCTCTAAAATTCTTGGATGATAGGCATTAACGTCACCCCAATCTATATATCTCATGTGATTGTTAACTACCTTATCTTTAAAGGGAGAATTCAAAACAAGTATTTGGTAAAATAGCTCATCTGCTAGTAAAGTGTAATTAAAACGATTAACAAACTTAGGGTTTTGTCTGACAAAATCATTTATATACTTTACACATTCTCCGGTTAAGCACCAAAATGCAGAACCTCCATAAAGAGTAGTGCCTTGAGGAAGTTTGCGTTTTTTTGGCAAAAGCAAAATTAACAATGAATAGAAGAAAGACGCAATAGGAGATTTAAATTCACGCTGTTTAGGAATACAAAAATAATCGTCGTTCCAACGAATGTGCCAATATTCTATTCTTCTTAAACCACCACCAAGCCATTTACTACAAGGTAGTGGAAAATATTCTATAAATTCTTTACCTTTATTCTCTTGGAAAAATGTATGTATTTGTGTATTGGACTTTATTAAATAGTCTTGACCAGATAAGTGAATAACATAATCAAAGTAATTACCTGTTTTGACTATTGTTTTTATTCCTTCAAGAGTAGCTCTTACAGCATCAAAACTTCCCCATCCTGAATTGTATCTCTTAAGAAAAAATACATTCGGGAATTTATTAAATTGAGTAAATACATGATTATATATTTTACTATCTGCTTTTTTATCTATATGTATAAAAAATGAAACATCATCTGTATTCAATTGAGTAATAAAACGCGTCAATTGCTCAGGATAATTATGTGCCAAAATTATATATGCTATTCTCATAAAAATTATCCCAATCTATAAGTAAATTAGTTCGTTTTGTTTTTTATATTATAATATTTATTTTCTCCTCATCAACATTGCAATCCTCCTCATAAAGATTAAAGTAATTATGAATAAAAAATGATTTTGTTTATTAATGCTCTTTGATAAGAAACAATTATATACAGCTAAGATCAGGCTTGTTCATGCATATTTTTTTATGTATTTTTTAGTCTAGCCTGATGTTTCATAATGTTGAAAAGGCTGCAAAATAGGGGTTTAAACAATATTACTTGTCTAAATACTGATTAGAGTTTATAGTGGTACGGTGTTTCCCGTTCCACTTGACTCGGCAAGTTTATACCATGA
>JBGTMK010000133.1:0-2414 GCA_041743605.1 Nostoc sp. | reverse complement strand
TTGAAACCAACGGGTGAGGTTGCCTTGGGCTTCTGGCCCCCACAACAGCAATAGGGAATGTCCCATGCTGTCGGCGGGGGTGGATACTGCCACTGTCAGGAAGTTAGCACCTTCTAGGTAAGAGGAGGCTAACCCGTGGGTATACCAAGAGGTGACGAAGGTTGTGCCGGTCAGCCAACCGCCTAGTGCTAGGAAGGCGCAGGGGAACAATAGTATCCCTGACCAACCTACGAATACGAAGCGATCGCGCTTGAGCCAGTCGTCTAGAACGTCAAACCACCCTCTACTGGGGGCACGTCCAACTGCGATGGTCATGAGAGCAAATCTCCAAATGTTTATAAGTACAGGTTGTATCTATATTATAGAGGGATTTTATATAGCCCTCTATAAGCAGAAAGTTAACCAGGTTGTTAACCAAGTTTACAATTTTTTACAAGCCTTTAATCATATTAGGTGTAAATCGCTAATTTTTCTAGTGGTTTTGTCATAAAAATTAATTTTTTATCCAGATGAGTTCACAAGTACTGAGTGCTGTACATGAATAGCAGGGCGTTGAGCCAGTGCGATTATTATGTATGAGAGGCTGCACTTCGACAAAGCTTTGTGCCCACGCCAACGATAACGTCTCATAGTGAGTCTGGGTTGCTCTGAGCTTATGGAAGGGTCAAAATGCTCAGTATAATTGCTTAATATAAGTTTTCTAATGTTTGTTAACTAAGATATTGTCCTGGGAATTATAACGCTAGTGTACAGAAATTCTCGTAAAACATTTATGAGCGCAAAAGTTGATGGAACTTTAAAGATCGCTGGCTACCAAACCATAGAACAACTTTATGCAGGTTCTCGTACCCAAGTGTATCGGGCGGTACGAGAGTGCGATCGCCAACCAGTTGTCATCAAGCTCTTAAAACGAGAATACCCAACTTTTAGCGAATTAATTCAGTTTCGCAACCAATATGCGATCGCTAAAAACCTAAATATTCCCGGCATTATTAAACCCTACAGTCTAGAAGCCTATCACAATGGCTATGCCCTGGTAATGGAGGACTTTGGCGGTGTTTCCCTGCGACAATTTACTCAAGGAAAAACACTGACATTAGAGCAATTTCTACCCATTGCTTTGCAATTGTTAGATACCTTACACCAGTTGCATCAACAGCGTGTCATTCACAAAGACATTAAACCAGCCAACATCCTGATTCACCCTAATACCAAACAAATCAAGCTGATTGACTTTAGTATTGCCTCCCTCTTACCACGAGAAACCCAGGGAATCCAGAGCATTAATGGACTGGAGGGAACACTAGCTTATCTGTCGCCAGAACAAACCGGACGGATGAACAGGGGGATTGACTACCGTAGTGACTTTTATTCATTAGGTGTGACTTTCTTTGAACTACTGAGTGGAAAATTGCCCTTTGAATCCCATGAACCGATGGAGTTGGTGCATTGCCACATTGCGAAACTTCCACCCTTCGTCTGTGATTTCAATCCCGAATTGCCCTTGATGCTGGGCGAGATTGTCCGCAAACTAATGGCAAAAAACGCTGAAGACCGCTATCAGAGTGCGCTAGGACTTAAATATGACATTCTTACCTGCTTAGAGCAGTGGCGAGAAACAGGCAAACACACTTGGTTTGATTTAGGACAGCGCGATATCAGCGATCGCTTTCTCATACCTGAAAAACTCTATGGGCGGGAATCGGAAGTACAAACTTTATTAGAAGCATTTGGTTATGTTGCCAATGGTGGCTCTCAACTGATGTTAGTGGCAGGTTTCTCTGGTATTGGCAAAACCGCAGTCGTCAATGAAGTGCATAAACCGATTGTGCGGTGGAACGGCTATTTCATTAAGGGGAAATATGACCAGTTCAAGCGCAATATTCCTCTGTCTGCTTTTGTGCAAGCCTTTCGTGACTTGATGGGACAGTTGCTTAGTGAAAGCGATACTCAGCTAAAGCAATGGCAGAGTAAGATTTTAGCGGCAGTTGGAGAGAACGGACAACTTCTGATCGAGGTGATTCCTGAATTAGAGCAGATGATTGGCAAACAACCTGCGATCGCTGAACTTTCAAGCAGTGCAGCCCAGAACCGTTTCAATCTGCTATTCCAAAAACTCATTCAAGTGTTCACAACAAAAGAGCATCCCTTGGTGATATTCCTGGATGATTTACAGTGGGCAGATTTGGCATCGCTCAATTTGCTGAAGTTCTTAATGTCTCAGAGAGAGGGCGGTTATCTATTCATTATTGGTGCGTACCGCGATAACGAGGTGTTTACAGCTCATCCACTGATGTTAACGGTAAATGAAATTGAGATAGGGACTAGGGATTGGGAAGATAAGTATGTAGAGTCAGATCCCAAGCAAATCTTAAAAGACTTGCTTCCCGAGTCCCCAGTCCCCCGTCCCCAGT
>JBGTMK010000132.1:0-1991 GCA_041743605.1 Nostoc sp. | reverse complement strand
ACCGTACCCTTTTTTGCAGATCAGCCAGTTTGGGGTGAAAAGCTAACTCGGTTGGGTGTCAGCCCACAACCGATACCGTACCATAAGGTATCAGAAGAAACTCTAGCGACAGCGATTGAAATCGTACTGGGCGATGAGGTGATGCGGTCTAAAGCCCAGGAGTTAGGTGAGAAAATCAGGGGTGAAGATGGTGTAGCGAATGCAGTTGAAGCATTTCATCGGCCTGAAGGGTTTGATTGGGTGAGAAATTCCAGTGCCGACCAACGAACGACAACTGCGGTTTTTGGCGAAAGTCGAGTTGGAACCGGCTGTGCAAGCGGATGTATGCAACAAAGTTTACTAAACTCGTTCACTTTCAAATATTTCTCGCCACAATTCAAATTCTGGACAATTACACCAAAGGGTAACGAACCCATCAAAAAGTTTAGTTCCTGAATTTTGAACTCCCCTTGGGAGAACTTGGATCAAGATAGGAATATCCAAATCACATTTCCAATTTTCTATTTCTTTTTGAATTTGGGCAATAGTGTCTTGATGGAATCCTCGGTCGTTGTTGGAACACTGAACAAGTAAAGATCCATTATCAGAATCTTTGACTCGTTTGATCGAGAAATTAATCTGCGTCCACATTGATTGGACTTCATTGAAAATATTAGGTAAACCATAGTCATTACCTAATATTGCCTTTCGGCGTTTCGATTCACCCACAAGTCCCCCTCAGCAATACAAATTTTGACAAGGATGATGAAGAAGATAAGGACTCTTCTAACGACGAGTAACCCTCTGGGGGTTATTAACTACTAATACTATTGTAACGATAAATCAAGGGTTTCAAGTATTTTGCAGTTGCAAGGATTGGGGATTTTGCCAAATTCCCCAAAAGCTTAAAACTATTGGCTGGCAGCTGTTACGTCGGGTGTCTTGGGACTGTTCACGGACTGCGTAAAAAAAGCAATCGCACTCATGCGCCCCAAAATTAGTAGCTACCCAAGTAGCAAAGGAGCGAAACGATCGCTTCATCTTCATGCAAGTCAATTTTCCCAATTTGGGTGGTAAAAATACACCTCTCAAAGAAAAACCTAAAAATAGATAAAATAAATAAACTAAAAATGAATTTATAGTTAATAAGTAATATTTGAGGTCAAAATACTTACTCTAATTTTATAGTACATAAATACTATGGAATAGGCTTTAGTTAAAGGAAATGGGCAGAAGTGCTTATTCTAAAGGACTTGTACAAAATTCCCCTGTGCTTTTGTTACTTTCACGCCAAATGATTTCTTATCGAAATAAGCCCCTCTTTGATCGCTATCGTGCTATAAAACTATAGAGTCATTTTCAGTTTATTTTTTGAGAGTGGTGTTATTGGTGGTAGTTTCTGAGCTTTTCACCCAGACATTATGGTTGTGATAAAAATCACCACGCTGTTCTAACGTAAACCCACCCAGCAATAGTCCTAACCATACTTCTACCATTGGCATTTGCAACACACGTTGCAGTTTAACTAACGAAATCTCATCTTTGACATTTATCAGATGGTTAGCGATTGCACTTTGCCATTTTTCCACATCCTCATCTGATGCCAAATTGCGGACATCTTCTAAAGTTGTCACCTCATCAAGCATTGCCAAAACATTCGCTTTCTCAACAGGTGCTGCTACAGAATCGCCCTCTTCAGTAGAATGTGAAAATTGGTGTGGGCCATGTGGTCTAAAGATTTGTGGTGTTTGCGGTTCAATCAAATCATCTAAATCTAGGTGCATTGTTGTCCGCACTAGACCAGCAAAGAGATCGGTGCTAACAACAGGCCCTAAAAGACTATTGCGATCGCGCGTATCTTGCAACAGCATTTCTGCACGAGACTTAAGAATATCCGCAATTTGGCTGAAGGCAAGCGCTGCGGTTAATAACTGTGCCTCCAGGGGTAATTTTTCTAACTCGGCATCTAATTGGACTTTGGACAAAAAGAAAATAGTTCGCGAGTCTCACTC
>JBGTMK010000131.1:0-8143 GCA_041743605.1 Nostoc sp. | reverse complement strand
ACCATCAAGACTTAAAAATTGCTTGGGTCGGTCTTTGCGACTCAGAGGCCAAAAACGTTCACCTTTACCACCAGCAAGGATTACGGGGAACAATAAAGTATTCATGTTGTCATACACGCCTACCGAAGAACATTACAAGTTTACAGTGAGCTTTTCCACTGGCAATATTTGTAGCTTGGATTAACATACTTTTAGGGAGTGGTTGAGTGGGGAGATAATTGTGATAAAACAAGTCGAATGGTCGGAAAATCCGGTTACATCTCAGCAAGTAGTAGAGTTTGAAAGTGAAGTGCGATCGCAGCCACTTCAACGAACGGAAAATCAAGTAACACCTGCACCAGTAGCAGATTTAGAGGAGGAGGATGTCGAATTAAACCCGCTAGCGAATCCCAACCGTAGCGTCGCCGAATCTGTGGGTGCAATTCCTAATCAGCTTTACGAGAGACTGGGCTTAACCATGCCTCGATGGCTGTTGTGGATTATGACGGTTGTCATCGGCATTACCTTATCTGGACTGCTGGTATCAACGTTAGCGCTGTGGACTCCTTTGTGGAGCAACCTAGATCGAGCAGATGAAGATTTAGGAACTGCTGGTAAAGACGAGGTAAAAATCCCACTCCCAGGTGAGTTATGGGGCAAACTCTCCCAGTATCAGCTTTCCCGACCGATGAATATTTTGATTATGGGGATTGAACCAGTCAGCGATACCGTTGATGGCTCTCCAGAAAGCTTTGCTGGAAAAAGCGATTCCATGCTGCTGGTACGTCTTAACCCTAGTGAAAAATCTGTACGGGTACTTTCCATTCCCAGAGATACGATGATTGCTATCCCCGAAAAGGGAGAAAAGGGATTAACTAAGGTATCTGATGCCAATGCCCAAGGCGGCCCAGTCTTGGCAGCACGGGTAGTTAGCCGTACCTTAAACAACGCCCCAATCCATCGCTACATCCGTATTTCTACTAGTGGCTTACGGCAGTTAGTCGATCAGTTAGGCGGAGTAGAAGTCTTTGTTCCCCAATCAATGGAATATAAAGACTCCAGCAGTCGTCTATCGATTAATTTAGTTAGTGGCTGGCAAACCCTCAACGGCGAACAAGCAGAACAGTTTGCCCGATTCCGCGAACCAGGTTTGGGAGATTTGCCAAGAGTGCAGCGTCAGCAAGCACTCATATCAGCATTGCTGCAACGCTTAAATAGCCCCACCGTCTTACCCAGGTTGCCTCAATTAACTCGCTTGATGCGAAAATACTTTGATACCAACCTGAAGATGGAAGAAATGATGGCGTTGGTTAACTTCGGCCTCAACCTAGATCGGGATAATTTCCAAATGACCGTGTTGCCTGGTAGCTTTAGCCGTTTTAGCAAAGACCCTGATAGCTATTGGCTAAATATGACTGGACAACAGAGCCTGTTGAATGATTATGTTGGGGTAAATGTACCTGGTCTGAAGCCGGATATGCGCCGGGTTCCTAACCTCAAAATTGCTATTCAAAATGCTTCCAATCAACCTCAGCTAACTGAAAAAGTTATTGCTTATCTCAAACAGAAAGGCTTTACTAATATTTACAAAGTGCCTGATTGGCCAGATACCCAACGTCAAACTCAGATTGTTGTCCAAAAAGGCAACCGACGAGTTGGAGTTGATTTGCAAAAAGTCTTAGGCTTGGGTCAAATAGAAGTGTCTGCGATCGGTGATTTAGAATCTGATCTCACAATTCGGATTGGTAAAGATTGGAAATAGCCAAGAGTCATTAGTCATTAGTCATTAGTCATTGGTCATTGGTCATTGGTCATTGGTCATTAATCAAATGACAAAGAACAAAGAACAAAGAACAAAGGACTAATGACAAAGGACAAATGACAAAGGACAAATCATAAAGTTATGAAAAAGATTTTATTGCGCTTTTTGGGTTTGATAGCGATTTTGATACTAGCCTTTTTGTGGATAATACTTAATCCCAAACCGGCTTTTGCTCAAATCAACACAATCAATTACAACAATATAAATTTAGAAAATCGTGACTTCTCTCATACTGATTTGGCAGGTGTGACTTTTGTAGCAGCAGAAATGCGGGGGACAAATTTTCAAGGAGCAAATTTAACCAACGCAATTCTGACTAAAGGAGTTTTGTTAAAGGCAAATTTGGAAAGTGCGAACTTGAGCGGCGCTTTAGTAGATCGCGTCACTATGGATGGTGCTAACCTGAAAAATGCCATTTTTACAGAAGCAACTTTGACCCGCAGCCGCTTTTTTGATGCTGATGTCACTGGTGCTGATTTTACCGATGCTTTAATTGACCGTTATCAAGTGTCGCTGCTGTGTGAAAGAGCCGATGGCGTAAATCCAGTTACGGGTGTGTCAACGCGAGATAGTTTGGGTTGTAAGTAAAGAATCTCGGCGTTGAGCATAAAATGCTTATCCTCGTTTCCTTAATTAAAATTGACTGAGAGTTATCAAAAACCAGTCGCCTCTAATTACCGCTGGGAATTTCAATTAAAAACTCTGTTCCTTCTCCTGGTTTAGAAGAACATTTAATCTGACCATGATGTTTTTCAACTATTATTTGATGGCTAATAGACAATCCTAACCCCGTACCTTTACCTGGTGCTTTGGTGGTGAAAAAGGGATCAAAAATGTGCGATCGCACCTCTTCTGGAATCCCAAGACCATTATCAGCTATTCTAATTACAATCTGGTTATGAACAGCTTGCGTACTAATCCAGATAGTCAAGGGTATTCTCGGACACGTTTGTAGTAATTTCAAATACCTTTGCTGTATAGCGTTAAATTTTTCCTCTAATGCATCAATACTATTACTCAAAAGATTCATAAATACTTGATTTAATTGCGCGGGATAGCATTCGAGCAAAGGTAAGTTATCATATTGTTTAATAATCTCAATAGCTGGGCGTTCATTATTATTTTTGAGGCGATGCCCTAAGATTAGCAAAGTACTATCCAAGCCTTCATGAATATCTACTGGCTTTAATTCAGCCTCATCTGTACGAGAAAAGTTACGCAGTGATAGTACAATCTCACAAATCCGCTCTGCTCCTACTTGCATTGACTCAAGGGTTTTGGGTAAATCTTCGATGATAAAATCCAAATCAGTCTTGTCAATTTGCTCTTGGACAGTTGGTGACAATGAGGAGTTTTGTTGGTAAAGTTTCATTACCTTTAGCAGTTCTTGAGTATATTCATTTAAATGGATAAGATTGCCAAAAATAAAACTGATAGGATTGTTGATTTCATGGGCAACTCCAGCCAGGAGTTGTCCTAACCCTGCCATTTTTTCACCCTGAATTAATCTGCTCTGAGTTTGTTTTAACTCTTGCAAAGTTTGAGTAAGCTCTAAGGTTTGACGTTTAGTTTGTTCTAATAATTCCGCTTGCTGAATCGCTATTCCCAATTGCACCCCAACTTGAGCCAGTAAATTAATTTCCTCCTCTTTCCAATAACGCGGTTGCGAATTTTGATAAGCAACTAATAATCCCCATAATTTCTCACCTTCCCGAATCGGAACAAAGGTTTCGTTACGCGGGAGTTCGTTATCGTCGTCTGTGTCTTCAAAAGTTTCTATAATCATTGGTTGGGCTTGTATAACAGGTTTCCAACCATCTTTAAAAGAATCTGCCACAAATTTACCACTCCAATCTGTGTTGAAGCGGTAGATTGCAACTCGCTCGACTTCGAGCAACTCTCGCACAGCTTGAGTAGTGGTTCTAAAAATAGTTTTAATATCGAGTGACTGGCGAATTTTATCAATAGTTGCAGCCAGCAATTCTTGCCGTTCCATTGCTTTCTCGCGTTCAGTGGCTTCTGCTAACTGGACAACCTGCATTTGTACTTGCTTTAAATAAGAATCCTGTTTTAATGCGACTCCCAATTGCTCGGCTATTTGACTGGTAAATTCAATTTCAGAGGGTTGCCAGTGACGAGGAGCGGTGCATTGGTGAATACAGAGCAATCCCCAAAGTTCACCTTTTTTCAATAGAGGTGCGACCATATTTGCCCGCACTTGAAACTTTTCTAGGATTTGAACATAGCAACCTGGAAACTTTTCTTGATAAATGTCAGCGATCGCATTTACTCGACCTTGGGCATAAAGAGGTGCATAGTTTTCACCGAAGCAATAATCATAAACTTTTTCTGCTATTACCGAGTTACATTCAGTTACAACATCCTCGGAAATAAATTCTCCTTCCCAATCTTTTTGAGGGTCAAAACGAAAAACTGCCACTCGGTCTGCTTGCAGCATTCGCCGGGACTCAGTGACAGTAGTTTGGAAGATTGTCTCTAAATCTAGGGACTCCCGAATTCGAGTAATCACGCTAGTTAATGTTTTTTGTTGCTCTGCTTGGTACTGAGCGTATGCCAGCAACTTATGGTGTCGCACGGCTACACCAATTTGTGTCCCGATTTTGGTCAGTGATTCGACTTCATAAGATTGCCACTGTCTGGGTGAGGTATTTTGGTAGGCAGCGATAATTCCCCAAAGTTGATCTCCTTGGAGAATAGGGGCAGTTGCAAAGGCTTTTGCTTGAAATTGCTCCAACAGCGTTATATGGCAGTCTGTTAATCCGGCTTGATAAATGTCATTAACTGTAAACGTCTGGTTGTTAACGTAACGTCCGCCTTGCGTCTGTTGTAAATAAGTATCAGCGTAGGCGTAGCCCGTCGTAGACATCGCAGGCTCAATGCCAACTAGGGAAATCCAGCCTTCCGCAAATGATTCAGCAACAAAGTTACCACTCCAATCGGCATTGAAGCAAAAGATGGCAACTCGATCAGCTTGCAGCAGCTTGCGTATTTCTTTCGTTGTGGTTTTGAAAATGGTTTCAATATCAAGGGGCGAGCGAATTTCATCAACAATTTTAGCTATTACTTGGTCGCGCTGAACTGCTTGAGCCAATTTTGCGGCTTGCAATTGGACTTCATGGAGATGCTTTGCTTGTTGAATCGCAACGGCAAGATGGTCAGCGATTTGACGAATAAATTCAATTTCCGATTCTTTCCAGTCACGAGTCTCACTGCACTGATGAATGCAAAGCAATCCCCACATTTCCTTCTGGCGCGATAGAGGGACAACGAGGTTTGCCTGTACCTGAAATTTACTCAAAATTGCCACATGACAATCACTCAGCCCTGCATTGTAAATATCTGCTACTGCTTGCACTCGACCTTGTTGATAACTGGCAGCAAATTGTTCTCCAAAGCAGTGGTCGTAAACTTTTACTGCCATTACTGAATCCCAGCCAACTGCAATATCCTCAGAAACAAATTCTCCCTCCCAGTTTTGTTCACGGTTGAACTGGAAGACTGCTACTCGGTCAGCATTTAGCAACTGACGCACTTGTGTAACAGTAGTTTGAAAAATTGTTTCTAAGTCAAGAGACTCCCGAATTCGGACAATTACACTTGCCAAGGCTTTTTGTTGTTCTAGTTGCTCTTGAAGTTGAGCGCTTGACAAGAGAAGTTGATTTTCCGTGAAATTTGAATTGGGTTCCATTGCTCTGGATAATGTTGTTTTTATACAAGGGTTCCTCACACCAAACTTCATGGGTTTAAAGGGGGTCAAAAATATGACACACTGCAAATTTTACAGTTTTAACTATTTCCCAGAAGATGGTTATCAGAGAAGGCAGGAGGAAAGAAGTATGAATGAAAACTTTTCTTCTCTATGAGAGGGTACACTTCGACAAAGCTTAGTAACCACAGTTCTGGGTCATTACCCAGTTTAAAAAGAATAAACTGGTACCAGATCCACTATCGAAATGATGCAAAGTTTCCACAGCCTAACTTCCACTTTTTTAAGAATGAGTTACTACTACCTCCTGATTGTATAGTTCCCCTTTCTTGATCTATCCTCGTAATGGGTTAAAAAATAATTTTGGCTTATACACAATAGAGCAGGTCAGTAACCCACCTCTAAAAGGGACTGTAGCTCTGTAAAATAAATTAATCAAGCCATACTAGACCTCTCGTAAGAGAAGCCGTTATTTGAATTACTAATTTAATTTGTCAAGCGAAGAAAATCTTGCTACTCAGTAAGCACTACCCCCTGCGGGAAGCTGTTTTACATTTACAATGCTTAACACAAGGACTGAAGTCCTGACTACAAACTTACAGCGTTTTGCAACTATATGAGTTACACCCCTCCCTAACACTGCCCCTTACTAAAGGCAGGGTATTTTTGTACTTCACTAAGTTTAAATTTGCTGTATACGTAATTTTTCGTAAATGTATCTGCAATAGAACATTCTGATATCAACCATAGATAGAAAATTTCTCTCATCAATATGGCTGTATTTGCTGCTTGATTCTTGCAGAAGTCTATGATAACATCCGTGCAATCATTAAAATACTGTAATTAGGTTGACTTACCGTAGATTAAAGTCTAGCCGAGATTATGCATCATTTGCAAAGTTGCTTAATTAAATTTCTCAGCTACAATTTCCCTTTCACTTTCTAGCTAATTGGCAGTAGTGGGGAGGACAAACATTCAGCACTGAGAAACGAAAACATTCAATAATTATTAGTACATTATGGTAGAAATATCGATCAAATCGCACTCTAAGCTATTCAATTACTTTCTACTATTCTTAGTAGATGGAGTATTCACATTATCCACGACTTTAGTCAGTTGTAAAGCACCAAACACACCAGAGCAAGCTGCTAATTCTTCTAATAGCAGCAAGACAAAAGTCTTACAGATGGGCTATATGACGGCTGGAGACTTACTGAAGATAAAAGGATTGTTAGAAAACCTTGAGCATTTGTATTCAGGAGGCAGGAGATTGCTTCCAATACGGTTTGGTTAAGGTTTTTTGATGAAAATTCTAGATCCAAAGACGCGATAAATTGCCGTCTCTACAGGGATCCATCTTTCGTCTTGACAGCGATTTATCGCGTCTCTCGCCTTAACCGAACCATATTGAGATCCCTTCCCTTCTATCGATAATCCTGCCTTTGAATATCACGTAAGCGGGCAGCAGTATGAATATCATATTCAAGACGAGTGAAGCGATTTAACTGAGACTCAAAAAAGTCTCTATTAGCTTGTAAATGTTCAGGGTTAGGGTCATCTAAAGGATGACAAAGTGCAGTCCGCAATGCTTGAATAACGGCAGAGGTAACATTATACATTGAGCGTTGAAAACTAATTCCCAACTGAATCAATGTGTCGTCTTCTCCGCGACAATAATTCTTGTAGTAATCAACAAGATATTGTGGTAAAAAGTGCAACATATCTTGCATGAGTAATGTGGGTGGAATACCCGCAGTACCTACGGGAAAAACATCTGCATAAAGAATCCCATAGTGGAAATCTTTTTGGTCTGTTGGCACTTGGCTAGCTTGAGCATTGTACGATTTTGTCCCTCGGAAGGGAATTGTACGATAAAAAACAGCTTCTACATAAGGTAATGCAGCTTCATAAAGCCAGACAAAGCCTTTAGATTTGGGAACAATTTCGTAGCATTCACCACGGATATAAACATGATGATAAATAGGACGATTTGCAACTGCAAAAATCCCATTTACTAGAAAATTCATTGCCTCTGGGACAGACGTAATTTTCCCTTCTTCATACAAATCTGACATTTCAAAGAATACAGGAGCCATGACTTCCCAGAATAGCCCTAAATTAGCGTAGTAAGACATCTGACGGCACTGTTCTATAAACATATCTGGGAACAGTTTATAAAGTCCCAACATTATTGGGTTTCCTTGGAAATAAGCTTTAATTGCCCTATCAGCGTTGGTTTTATATTCTTCGGTGTCTAAGTAAGGGTCAAATTTTCCACCCATTCCTCTATGCCAAAGCATTGCCCGCATACAGGCTTCAGCAAACTCCATGTTGATGCGGTCATGAAATAAATGATGCAATAACTTGGGCATTTTAAAGGTTTCACCCTTTTCCATAAATGCTAATAGTTCTGGATGGACAGTTGCTTCACCCCGCCAAACTCTCAATTCTGCATCATCACCTGCATAGTGATTGTGACGCTCCAAATATTCTTTAGGCAAGAAGTATTTAAAGAAAGGAAACGGATCTAAAAATACCTGTTCCGCAATATAGAGCAAGTCGCGCCAGTAGAAATCCATCGGTACGGCATAAGCTTTATAAATACCGATAATTTG
>JBGTMK010000130.1:0-14824 GCA_041743605.1 Nostoc sp. | reverse complement strand
TGATGCCGAAAGTCGAGTTAAAAATGATTGCCCATGCCGGAAATGACTTACCAGAATCTTGTGCTGGGGTTGTGGCGATCGAGATTCAAGAGTTTATTAAAGGGAATTGAGCATTTGGACTTACTGTCTTGTTAAAGACTGCGGCAAAGTACGTAAATTTATAAAGAATTAGTATTTAAATTATTTTATAACGAAGCAACGCAATAATCTATACTAAGCGCAGATCGGCTTTACACAGATTATTAAATTGGAATAACTTTTCTGATGAAATTAACTCAAAAGCTTTGTATCGCTACTACTGCTGGGGTAGTGATGAGCCTGGGTTTACTAAAGGCTACCCCAGTATACGCAGTTACACTCAACTTTGATTGGACTGGTAATGCTGGGTATTCAGCTAGAGGCTCGTTTTCCTATGATGAAACTCAAGGTTACACAACCATAGACAATTCAAAACTTCAATCCATTGGAGTTTCTTTTTTCGACCCAAGTCAAAAATTGTTGAATAGTTTTGCTCCAATTGGTGATGGAAATATTGTTTATGATTTTTTAGACTTCAACTATGATACAGTCACGAAGTCATTGTTTGGATACTTTGATGTAGGTCAGGATAACGCGCAAAGTACGGATTATTATCTGTTCGGAACTGTTGGTTTAGGACTTAGTCTGAGAAATCCTACTGAAGGAACAATAGATCAGAACAATGGATTAATTAATGTTACCCCTACGACCCCGGTTCCTGAACCATTAACAACGGGTGGCATAATTTTCACCGGTGGCATCGCCTGGTTGGTGAAGCATAGACAAGTTGCTGCTCAAAAAGCCAAAGCTTAATCCTCTTGGTTCACTCTGATGAAAATTTAATTTTTCGTTAACTGAAACATCAAAAATTCTTTAACTTGTCTAAGACTTATGAAAGTTGTTGTCACCAGCTTTCATAAGTCTTAGTTGAAGGAGGCAGGATAGCGCAGCGGTAGCGAGTCCGCGAGCGTCGGCAGGAGGCTTTTATCAATGAAGGCAGGAGGCAGAAGGCAGGAGGCAGGAGGAGAAAAACTGTCCGACGCTGCGCTATCTGTTTCCTGCCGCAACCAGACGGGTCTTGGGTTTAAGACCCATTCCAAAATTATGCCTATGATAAATTCTCTTTTTTAAAGAAAGTCTTATGTAGCAGCGATTATTTTTCTCTAGAGAGAGTGATTAAGAAGTGATTAAAAGCTCTATTAAAGACTAGTAATTTGTGAAGAAACTTTACAGATATATTAGTTTAAATCACAATTTTTAATTGTGAAATTAGTAGCAATTAGACGGATGATAAAATCACGGCAAAAATTCAACAAGGATATTTTAGTGTGAAATATCATCTGACAAAATACTATAAGCTATTAGTTCTTTTTGTCTGTACGACATTGTTCGTCTTTTTCGGTCAGATAGTTATTGCTCAGAGTAACTATAATCTAGTTGCTCAAGGGAAGCAAAGAGTACAACTGATTGTGGGTGGCGATTTCATCGTAACCATGAACGAAGCACAACCCGTCATCCAAAATGGTGCGATCGCTATTAGGGACGGCAAAATTGTTGCGGTAGACACACAATACAAAATCATGGCATCTTACAGAGCCGACAGGACGCTGCCAGGCGACGGTATGGTGCTGATGCCGGGTCTCGTCAACGGTCACTCTCACTCTGCAATGGTTCTGTTTCGCGGTCTTGCAGACGACTTAGCTTTACAAGATTGGCTCCAAAATTACATCTTCCCAGCGGAAGGGAGGTTCGTTGATGAAAATTTTGTCCGCGTTGGCGAACAGCTTGCCTGTTGGGAGATGATACGCGGTGGCACAACAACCTTTGTTGATATGTACTTTCAGCCAGATGTCGCTGCCAAAGTCGTTAGTGAATGCGGTTTACGCGCGATTATTGCGCCCTCGTCAATAGATTTTCCCAGCCCTGGTTTCCAAGGATGGGATGATGCCTTTGCCTCATCAATAAATTTTCTGAAACGTTGGAAAGGCAAGAACGAACGTATAATGCCAGCGATCGCTCCACACGCTCCCTACACTGTCTCGCCAGAGAATCTCGTCCAGGCTATTCGCGCTGCGCGTCATTACGATGTTCCCCTGACAATTCATTTGGCAGAGACACAAGCTGAAGTTAAAGATGTCCAGCAACGCTATAACGCAACCCCAGTAAAACATCTAGATAATCTCGGCTTTCTGGAACCGCGTGTATTTGCCGCACACGTTGTCTGGCCTAACGCAAGTGAAATCGCCCTGCTGGCTAAACGCGGTGTTGGTGTTATCCACAATCCTGACTCGAATTTGAAACTGGCTTCTGGCTTTGCGCCGATTCCGGCGATGTTGAAAGCTGGAATTAAAGTTGGTTTAGGTACAGATGGAGCCGCCTCCAACAACGTTCTGGATATGTGGAAGGCAATGCGCCTCACCGCCCTCATCCATAAAGGGACTACCCTTGATCCCACTGCTGTACCGGCTAAAACAGTTTTGCGTATGGCAACACTTGGCGGTGCAGAAGCACTCGGCTTATCAGATAAAATTGGTGCGATTAAGGTGGGACTTCAAGCAGACTTAATTCAAGTCCAGCTTAAAGAACCACACTTGCTCCCGCTTTATGATGTCATCTCGCATCTTGTTTATGCAGCAGATTCCCAAGATGTTGATACTGTGATTGTAAATGGGCAAGTTCTCATGGAAAAACGTAGGATGCTCACGGTTGACCCTGAGAGGATTCGCCGTGAAGCTAATTCCATTGCTCAAAGAATCAAAGCTCAATTCCGACCTTCTAATTGATCAATCTTAAGCTGCTCTGAGTTTAACTTAGAGCAGTTTTACTATTTCTCGCATTCCCCAAAAAATTAAATCTTGTTCCATAATCAAACTATCTGCAATCTCAGGATATAAGGCTTGCAGATAGTTTAATAAAAAAGTGCGATCGCCCCCTTTAATTACAATCTTCCCATTAGGAAACAATTGCCACCACGCTTCAATAAAATCTTTGATTCCAGCTAATATTGTATAAATAACTCCACTTTGAATAGCCTCTATAGTATTAAGAGCAAAACGCGGTGGTAGATACGGAAAAATTTGATTTTCTACTAATGGTAATTGTCCTGTTTGTTGACCGAGAGTCGCAAACTGCAAACCTAATCCCGGCAAAATTGCACCTCCAACTAGACACTTATTAGCATCCGCAGCCGTAAAAGTCAGCGCTGTTCCTGCATCAATCACCAACATTGGAAAACCCCAAGTTTTTCCCGCACCCCACAAAGCTAAAGCGCGGTCAATTCCTAATGTGGGATAGATACCTTTGAGCGGTACTTGGTTTAAACTAATAACGCGAGTATTTGGGTAAGTTTGCCAAATAGCAGTTTGGCTAGGAACTACGGATGCGAGGAGAAGAGGGTAGGGGGGAGGTGTGTTTGTGAGAAAATCACCTTGCTGACTAGGTAGAAAAATTTTCTCTAGAAAATAATTTAGAGTTTGACATTCAGCCAGTTGTTGTATAACAGACTCAGGAAGATAGTCAGTATCCCAAGCGGAATAGAGTGTTTCGCCTAGAAACAATGCCCAATGCAGTCGGGAATTACCAATTTCCAACGCTAGCCAAATTTCCTCTCTGTGTTCTCTGTGCTTCTGCGGTTTCACACTTTTAAATTTTTTAAGTCAACCATCAATTATTTAATAAAAATTAACATTCAAGCCGTGTCACAATAAAAGAAGAGGAAGAAATACTCATTGTGTCAAGGAGGGAGTTATGGTAGCGCTCACCGAAAAAACTGAAAAACGGCTCACCATACAGACTGTAGAGATTGCTCAAGAGACGACGGCTATTCGCTCTTTGGATTGGGATCGCGATCGCTTCGATATTGAGTTTGGTCTGCAAAACGGTACTACTTATAACTCATTTCTCATTCGTGGAGAGCAGACTGCCTTAGTTGATACCTCCCACGAAAAGTTTCGCCAACTATATTTTGATACGCTTACTGGACTAATCAACCCAACAGAGATTGATTATTTAATTATCAGCCACACTGAGCCAGACCATAGCGGTTTAGTTAAAGATTTACTGCAAATGGCTCCAGAAATTACCGTTGTGGGTTCTAAGGTAGCGATTCAGTTTTTAGAGGATTTGGTACATCAGCCATTCAAGCGGCGGATTGTGAAAAATGGCGATCGCTTAGATTTGGGTAATGGTCATGAATTTGAATTCGTGATTGCCCCAAATTTACATTGGCCGGATACAATTTTCAGCTTCGACCACAAAACCAAAGTTCTCTACACCTGCGATGCTTTTGGTTTGCACTATTGCTCAGATAGCACCTTTGATGAAGACTTGGCAGCTATCGAAGAAGACTTTCATTACTACTACGATTGCTTGATGGGGCCAAATGCACGTTCAGTTCTCTCTGCCTTGAAGCGGATGGCGGAATTGAAAACCATCGATATGGTTGCTACAGGACATGGGCCATTATTATCTCACAATGTTGAGGAACTAATTGGACGTTATCGCACCTGGAGCCAAACACAAGCCAAGCCAGAAACAGCAGTTGGAATATTTTACGTTTCCGAATACGGATATAGCGATCGCCTCGCGCAAGCAATTGCCAACGGCATCAGTAAAACCGGTGTCGCCGTGGAAATTGTCGATTTGGGATCTGAAGTCGATTTACAAGAACTGCGGGAATTAGTTAGCCGTTGTGCTGGAATAATCGTTGGTCTACCTCCGGCTTCTGGCGCTACGAACATTCAATCTGCACTCAGCACAGTTTTAGGATCAGCCAAAGAAAAGCAAGCCATCGGTGTTTTTGAAGCCGGCGGTGGCGATGATGAGCCAATAGATCCTTTGCTGAGTAAATTCCGCAATTTGGGTTTGACAACTGTTTTTCCAGCGATTCGGATTAAAGAAACACCCACAGAAAACACCTACAAGCTTTGTGAAGAAGCTGGTACAGACTTAGCTCAATGGGTAACACGCGATCGCAGTATCAAAGCCATGAAATCCCTTAGTGCTGACTTAGATAAAGCACTAGGTAGAATCAGCGGCGGACTATATATTATTACTGCCAAAAAAGGCGATGTTTCCAGTGCGATGCTAGCCTCTTGGGTGAGTCAAGCTAGCTTTAAACCCTTGGGATTTTCCATCGCAGTAGCCAAAGATCGAGCAATTGAATCACTCATGCAAGTAGGCGATCGCTTTGTTCTCAACGTTTTAGAAGAAGGCAACTTCCAACCACTCATGAAGCACTTTTTAAAACGGTTCGCCCCTGGTGCAGATCGCTTTGAAGGTGTGAGAACTCAGCCAGCCGAAAATGGTGCGCCTATTCTCAACGATGCCCTCGCCTACATGGAGTGTGAAGTCATCAGTAGAATGGATTGCGGCGACCACTGGGCAGTATACAGCAACGTCTACGCCGGACGAGTTTCTAAGCCAGAAGCTTTGACTGCTGTACATCACCGTAAAGTCGGTAATCATTATTAAGAGGGGGAGTGGGGAGTAGGGAGTAGGGAGTGGTGTTTCCTACTTCTTAATTCCTCATTAACCCAAAAGTCATGTCAGAAAGCATTACTAAAGAAGGGAATATGGAGTGGTGATTCCGACTTCTTATTCCCTACTCCCCACTCCCCACTCTCTACTCCCTATGTCAAAAAATAAACCCCGTGATGTTCAAGTTTATCCAATAGCTACAGATACAAGAATACTGCGATCGCGCAGTTGGTCAAGGCTCAGATTTGAAATTGAATATGCTCTTGCTAAGGGCACAACTGCTAATTCTTATTTAATCGAAAGCGATAAAAACGCAATTATCGATCCTCCAGGGGAAACGTTTACGCAAATTTATTTAGAAGCCTTGCAGCAACGTTTCCATCTCGAAGACCTAGATTATGTAATTTTGGGACACGTAAATCCTAACCGCGCTGCAACATTAAAAGCTTTGTTAGAAATTGCCCCGCAAATCACCTTTGTGTGTTCTAATCCAGGGGCGATAAATTTACGTGCGGCGCTGGAAAATACAGATTTGCAAATTCTCGTGATGCGGGGTGAGGAAACCTTAGATTTGGGCAACGGACATAATTTACAATTTATTCCCACCCCCAATCCCCGCTATGCAGATCAACTCTGCACCTACGATCCGCAAACAGAAATTCTGTACACAGATAAGTTATTTGGGGCGCACGTTTGCGGAGATCAGGTATTTGATGAAGGTTGGGAAGTATATAACGAGGATCGACGCTATTATTTTGATTGCCTCATGGCTCCCCACGCCCGTCAAGTTGAAACAGCACTGGATAAACTTGTCGATTTTCCCGTAAGGATGTATGCCACTGGACACGGGCCTTTGGTGCGCTATGGCTTAATCGACCTAACCAAAGCTTATCGGAAATGGAGTCAACAGCAAACTTCTGCTGACTTGACAGTAGCGTTGATTTATGCATCAGCTTACGGAAATACAGCAACCTTAGCCCAAGCGATCGCTCGTGGCATTACAAAAGCTGGCGTCGCTGTAGAATCGATTAACTGCGAATTTACTGAACCAGAAGAAATCCGGGCGGCTGTGGAAAAAGCCGGTGGTTTTATCATCGGTTCTCCTACCCTTGGCGGCCATGCACCCACACCTGTACAAACAGCTTTAGGAATTGTCCTATCCACCGCTACTAACAATAAACTCGCTGGTGTTTTTGGTTCTTTTGGCTGGAGTGGGGAAGCGGTTGATTTAATTGAAAGTAAATTAAAAGATGCTGGCTATCGGTTTGGTTTCGACACCATCCGCGTCAAATTCAAACCCGACGATGCCACCTTACAATTGTGTGAAGAAGCTGGAACCGATTTTGCCCAAGCACTCAAAAAAGCTAGAAAAGTGCGATCGCCAAGTCAACCTGCAACAACTGTAGAACAAGCAGTTGGGCGAATTGTGGGTTCTCTTTGTGTTCTGACAGCAAAAGAAGGCGATCGCTCCAGTGCCATGTTAGCTTCTTGGGTGTCTCAAGCTAGCTTTAGCCCGCCTGGTTTAACCATCGCTGTTGCCAAAGACCGCGCAGTAGAAACACTGATGCATACAGGAAATAGATTTGTCCTCAACATCCTTAAAGAAGGGAATCATTTAGGATTGATGAAGCACTTCCTCAAACCCTTCGGCCCAGGACAAGACCGATTTGCTGATGTAGCCGCCCAAGAAACTGAAAGCGGTTCTCCCATACTTACGGATGCCCTAGCATATCTCGAATGTTCCGTACAAAATCGGATGGAATCTGGCGACCATTGGCTGGTTTATGCGACTGTTGAGAGTGGCAAATTGCTAGATAATGATGGCGTTACAGCCGTGCATCATCGCAAGTCAGCAACTCATTATTAGAAGACTTCTTGCAGAAGTGGGGAAAAGGGATGGAATTTTCCCTTTCCCTTTGCCCTTTTCCCCTTACCCTGCCTCTGGCAAAAGTTCCTTTTGCAAGAGTTCTATTAATTAATCTGAGTTCGGGTTAAGCAAGTTGTGATAAAAGCCCCTCCATTTGACATTATTTTCAGCTTAGGGACTTCCAGAAATTAAATATATTCAATTTTGGGAGTGAAGATGATCGTTAGATTCTTCCTCCCCTGCTCACCAAAGCGATAGGTATTTTTTTAGTTGGAAGTCCCTTACTACCTGTCCTTTTCCTTATCCCGTCAGGTTATTTTTACATTGTTTCAATACCGGATTGAACGTGTCCTCTCTTGTGAAGACATCCCCTAAAAAGGTCAATAAATTGAAACCTTACAGTATATCTAACTCAATGGGCAAGGTACTGCAATGCCATATCCCTGTGCATAATCAATTCCAAGTGCCCTAATTCGCTCTAAAATCGCGTCATTCTCTACAAACTCAGCAATCGTCTGAATACCCATCACACTGCTAATGCGGGTGATTGCTGTGACGATCGCATCATCTACAGGATTCTCTACAATGTTCCGAATAAAACTGCCGTCAATTTTGAGGTAATCCACAGGCAGGGACTTAAGATAGGCAAACGACGACATCCCCACCCCAAAATCGTCTAACGCGAAGCGACAGCCCATCTGTTGAAGTGATTCAATGAACTGCTTGGCTTTTATGAGGTTGGCGATCGCCACGGTTTCGGTAATCTCAAAGCAGATGCGCTGGGGGGAGATCGGGTATAAGGAAAACTGCTCATACAGAAAGTTAATGAATTGATCGTCGTTGATGCTAGAGCCAGAGAGGTTAATTGCATAGATACTTTGTTCATTGCTAACGAGGGTTGGCCAATTCCTGAACAGAGTCCGAATCACCCACTTATCGATCAGGTGCATCAAGTTGTAGCGTTCTGCTGCTGGAATAAACGCCATCGGCAAGACTAAGTTTCCCTGCTCATCCCGGAGCCGCAGCAGGACTTCATGATGGTCGCCATTTTGATCTGTCGGAGCGATCGCGGTAATTCTTTGAGCATAGAGACAAAACCAATCACTTTCTAAAGCTTGAGAAATGCGGCTGGTCCACTGCATCTCCCCGCGCTGTTGCAGTCGCTCCTGATCGTCAGCCTCAGCAACATACACGCGATTGCGCCCCCGGTTCTTCGCGGCATAGCAAGCTGCGTCAGCCGTGCTGATAATCTCTGCAAGGCTCTTGCTATTCGTGTTGATACCGACCAAGCCAATACTTACTCCAATTGAGAATACCTGCTCTTGCCAAATAAACCGGAACTCTTGAACACACGAAAGCAGATTGTTGGCAACTCGTAAAGCTTCCTCTGGCGTACACTGATTGAGTAATACGCCAAATTCATCGCCGCCTAAGCGTGCGAGTGTGTCAGTTTTCCGAATCTTCTCCTGCAATAAGGCAGTAATTTGACGCAGTAATTCGTCTCCAGCTAGATGACCACAGGTATCATTTACGATTTTGAAGTGATCGAGATCCAAATAGCACAATGCATTAACCTGGTAGTCTAACTTGGCAACGTGCAATGCTTGTTCAACCCGCCGCTCAAACTCCTGGCGATTTACCAATCCGGTTAAGGCATCATGGCTTGCTTGCCAGGATAGCTGACGCGAAAGCTGGCGGTTCTGAGTCACGTCATGAAATACCATAACCGCGCCAATAACTTGTCCCTCACGATTGCGAATGGGCGCGGCTGAATCTTGAATTGCAATCTCTCGATTATTGTCAGCAATTAAGACGGTATGGTTTGCTAAACTCACAATTCGATTTTCCTGTAACGCTTGCTCAATTGGATTCTGAACTACCTCCCGTGTCGTTTCATGCACAATTCTCAAGACTTCTTTTAACGGCAACCCTTGTGCAGATGCTTCACTACATCCAAGCAGAGATTCTGCAATGGGATTGAGGTATTGAATCCTGCTAAACGCATCTGTGGTAATAACTGCATCTCCGATGGATTGCAACGTCACCTGAGCTAATTCTTTTTCTTGAAAAAGTGTTTCTTCAATTTGCTTCAGGGCTGTGATATCGCGTCCCACCGATTGAAATTCAATAAAGCATCCTTGTTCGTCAAACAGCATTCGGTTATGCCACTGAGTCCAACGCACCTTATTTGCCACAACGACGCGATTCTCAATGATGACAACAGGATTATCGACACTAATTGAAGCGATTAATTGAGCAACTCGCTCCCGATCTTCCTCAAAAATAATCGGTTGATAGCGGCTGCCGATCAGTTCTTCTGGCGATCGCCCAAAATAAACTGCATAAGCTTGGTTGACAAACGTAAGTGTACCGTCTGGTAAATATCGGGCAATGAGTTCAGTCTGATCTTCGACAATGGCACGGTAGCGAATCTCGCTTTGTTTGAGAGCAATTTCTGCTTGCTTACGAGCGCTGATATCAATCACCACACCCAACATCCGCACAGGTTTACCTGCTTGGTTGTAAATACTGCGTCCTTTTCCAACCAACCAGCGCACTTTGCCATCAGGATGAATCACCCGATATTCAGCTTCATAATTAGTATGCTGAGTCATGGCGTTTAATAGAGCCTGTTCAATTCGCTCAACATCCTCTGGATGAATAGCATTGCGCCATACCTGGTATTTAGCTGATGATGTTTCTGGTTCTAACCCTAACAAGCGAAAGTGGTTGTCGTTCCAGATGACTTTCCCATTAAGCAAATTCCAATCCCAACTACCGATATGGTTAAATTCCATCGTCAGCCTGAGTTGTTCTTCACTTTTGGCTAAGGCTACTTCTGCTCGTTGGCGTTCTTCTTCGATCCGCTTCTTAGGGCTGATATCTGTAACTCGTACCAAATTCATCACTCGGTTAGCAACCCTGATTTGTTTGACGGCGATGTTTCCCCAAAAGCAATTGCCCTGCTTGGTGACGTATTCAATTTCGCGACTCCACAACCCTTGCTGGTTAATTTCTTGAAGAATGGTGGTTAGTTCATCAGAAGTAAACTGAACCTTTTGCAGAGTTTGACCTTCAATACCAATGAGTTCAGCTTTGCTTGAAGCTGCAAAGAGTTCTACTGCGCGATTATTACAGTCAATGTTTAGTAAGGTTTCTGTATCTACCAAAAAGATTGCATCAGGGGATTCGTTAAAGATAGCTTTTAGCAAATCGCGGTTCTTGGTGATTTCTAACTCGCTTTCTTTACGTTCTGTGATATCTAGAATAGCTCCATAGAGTCTAATACTCTTACCTTGAGTATCATAAGCTACCTCTGCTCTCGATTCCAGGTAGCGCAACGAGCCATCAGGTCGGACAATGCGATATTCAAGATTGAAAGGGTTCTTATTGGCGATCGCTTGTAGTAAATGCCTCTGCAACACTGGTCGGTCTTCTGGGTAAAGCATCTGGAGAAATGCAGCCTGCGTTGGTACTGATTCAGCAGGATTTAAACCGAAGATGCGGAAGGTTTCGGCTGACCAAATTTGTTTCTCAGACCCTAAGTACCATTCCCAACTGCCCAGATGGGCAATCTTTTGAGCAGTAGCTAGCAGCGTTTCACTGCGTTGGAGTTCTTCTTCGGCTTGTTGGCGTTCGTTGATTGCGGCTTGCCGTTCTGTAACATCTTGGGCAGTCCCATAGAGGCGAATTACTTTTCCATCCGCGTTGAATTCTGCATATCCAATCCCCTCAATATAAATAGTAGACCCGTAAGTTTGAGATGCACGCAGAATGAGTTTGTAGGATTCCCCAGTTGATATTGCCCGCTCAACAGCTTGGGCTAATTTTCCTGCATCTTCTGGCAAGTACAATTGCAGATTTTCCTGGTAGTTCGGCTCAAGAAGTGCGGGATCTCGATTAAACAGGTCGAACATCTGTTTTGACCAGGTAATTTTGCCACTGGCAAGATCAAATTCCCAATTACCGAGACGAGCAACTCGCTGAGATTCTTCTAATAAGGTTTCACTCTTGCGTAGTATTTCTTCAGTACATTTCAGGTCGGTAATATCCACTACTAGCCCATCCCAAAGTACGCGACCATCTTGCAATTGGCGTGGCGTGGAACGAAAATGTAACCATTTCAGCCGAGCGCTGGGCGTTTGGATTCGCACTTGTATATCAAACACTGAGAGATTCTGCCGGGATTCATCGACTGCTGCCTGAAAGAGTGGTGCGTCCTCTGGGATAAACTGGCGATAGAGCAAACTTGAATCTTTCAGTACATCTTCTGCGCTGACTTCCATCAATTTTTCAATCCCTGCGCTGATATAAGAAAAGCGATCGCTGCCATCCACTTCCCGAATTACCTTATAAATTGCCCCATTGGGCAGATTATCGCCAATTCGCCGTAACATACCTTCCCGCTCTTGTAGTGCGAGTTCTGCCTGTTTGCGTACACTGATTTCCCGCTCCAATTCTCGATTGGCTGCCTCCAGTTGTGCATGACTGGGGAGAGCAAGTGCTTTTGGTATCAAAGGTATAAGTTCACAAGCTGTGTACAGTGAAACTATGGCTGTAATAGCTTTAAGGCAACCACTCAACCAATAAGTTGGATACCAGAGCGTCCAAATCTCCATTAGGTGGGTAGTACCACAAGTAATAATAAATGTTGCAAATAGCAAAAATATCCAGTTGAAGGGAAAATCTTGGCGTTTGTGGATAAAATAAACTAGCGCGATCGGAATGGAATAATAAGCAAGGGCAATTAAACTGTCGGATACAATATGCAACCCTACTAATTCTGGTTTCCAAAGATAGCAATGGCCGTGGGGAATAAATTGTTTATAAGCAAGAAGGCTTTTCCAAAATTCCAGCATCAAGTTGTTTAAACTATACGGATGTTAAATATACTTAGTTTTTAAGTTAAGTTAGCACACATTATATAGACAAAAATACAATCTTGCCGCCTTTGGCGGCAAGGCAGGAGGCAGGAGGCAGGAGTTTCAGTTGGAACACCTCTCCCATGAAGGGAAGAGGTTTGTGCTACGGACGCATCTTTTCTCGTGCTGTGCATCTCAAAAAGAATATTCCTACTTTTTCGCGCCACTTGCGGGCGAGGTTTGTACCTTTTCTTCCTTCTGCCTTCTGCCTTTCTTCTATCAAATATAGTTACAGTTTTTAGTAATACTTATACTTAAGCTGTTATTTAGTTAACACAAGTAACGTATTTTTACGTAAAAAAATATAGTAATTAACCTGAGTTCAGGATCAGGAAAAGGACAGGTAGTAAGCTGAAAATAACGTCAAATCTAGCACCTGTCCTATGTTTAGTTTAGAAGCAGTGTTCTACCATGTATAGGACTCATATTTAATTTTTGAACAAAATTAGGTATTTGTAGGGTTCGTTAGCGTTTCGCGTTACGCTGTTGCTAACACACCCTACTGGTGTGGCACGCTTAAAATAAATAGTGCATTAGACGTAGATTGGGTGAAGCGGAGCGCAACCCAACATATATCAAGATGTTGGCTTTGGCAAAGCCTCCACTCAACCTACAATTTTTTTGCAACATTTTAGCTTTGCCACGCCACTACGTATCTGTTCATAATTCAAATAGGAATCCTATAGATGATTTGTGTAAATCATTTGAAAGTAAATGGTACAAGCAGCAAAAGGCGAGACAGCCTAAGAACCCCGTTGTATCAAGCGATCCATCACAGCGGTGCATATTTTAATATGATTTGTCACGAAAAACATGACACAGTTTAGTTTTATTATCCCGACTTACTTAACTGCGAATTGCGTTAGCGGAGCGGGGCGTTAGCCCATTGGTAATTGCGAATTGTGTTGACATGACCAACTAATGCATCGCTATATATAGTGTGTGGCTATTTGCTAAAGCTGTAAATTTGCTGCGTCTCCAAGCGATCGCTAATCGATGAAGGCAGTGTACCATTGGCGAATGTCTGCCGATCTAGTTGGACTTGTAAATTACTCAAAGGATCGCAACCAGAAGAAATCAGAAATTCTAGTTTCTGGATGTATGGCACTGTTGCTAGGTTGTCCAGAATTTGGAAGATAGCTTGTATATAAGGATGACCACTTTGGCTATACCAATCAGAGCTAGCAACTTTTGCCTGATCAAAACCCAAGTGTACTGTTAGAGATGGCTCGTCAAATATAGCGATCGCTAACGGACGCGCTTCTTCCTGCAACAATAAATCATTAGTTTTTGCTAAGTGTCGCAGTTTCTCTAAGCGTTCATAACGTTCCGTCACAGCTTCCGGGTCATCTTGCCAGTGGATTGCTACTGTCACCAGATAAGTTTGTAACAGCATATGACCCAGCTTTTTCGCCTTTGTCGCCAGATAATAGGAATTGTAGTCGGTTGCCTCAATCAATAACGGCAAGCGATCGACCACTTCCAACCCATAACCCTTAACTCCAGCAATTTTGCGGGGATTATTGGTAATCAGGCGGATTTTTTTGATGCCCAAGTCCATGAGCATTTGTGCCCCCATACCGTAGTCTCGCAAGTCGGCGGGAAATCCTAAGCGCTCATTTGCCTCGACTGTATCCAGTCCCATATCCTGCAACGAGTAGGCTTTCAACTTGTTAATCAAGCCGATTCCCCGTCCTTCTTGGCGCAGGTATACAACTACACCTTGACCAGCAGCCTCAATCATTTTCAGTGCAGCTTGTAACTGCATCCGACAGTCACAACGCAAAGAACCTAAAGCATCACCTGTTAAGCATTCTGAGTGCATCCGCACCATCACCGGCTCATCTTTGAAGTTAGCCGGATCACCTTTGACAATTGCAACGTGTTCTGTATTATCTAGGGTATGGCGGTAGGCGTAAATTTCAAATTGACCGAATTGGCTAGGCAGCTTAGTAACAACTTCCCGATATACTAAGCGATCGTGCTGTAGGCGATAACTGATTAAATCCGCAATACTAATAATTTTTAAATTGTGACGTTTAGCGTATTCAACTAACTGCTGCAACCGTGCCATTGAACCATCGGGGTTTTGAATTTCACAAATTACCCCTGCTGGGTACAGCCCTGCTAGTCGAGATAAGTCCACAGCCGCTTCTGTATGTCCTGCGCGTTTGAGTACGCCTCCAGCCTTAGCTCGAATGGGAAAAATATGTCCAGGACGACGTAAATCAGTAGGTTTTGTGGCTGGATTGAGAGTAACCTGGATAGTGCGGGCGCGGTCTTCTGCTGAAATGCCTGTGGTAACACCCAATTCTGGGCCGGCATCAATACTGACAGTGAAGGCAGTTTGGTTAGTATCTGTAATGTTGCTTACCATCAAAGGTAAGTCTAATTCGTCTAGGCGATCGCCTGTCATTGCCAAACAAATCAGTCCTCTCGCTTGCACTGCCATGAAATTAATCGTGTCGGGCGTAGCAAATTGAGCAGCACAAATCAAGTCGCCTTCATTTTCTCTATTTTCATCATCTACCACTACAAT
>JBGTMK010000129.1:0-4603 GCA_041743605.1 Nostoc sp. | reverse complement strand
ACTGGGGACTGGGAAAAAGTTTTTTGAAATTTGGTGGTGGGTAAGAGCAAGCACCATAATTTTAAGGGTTTGGCACCCAATCCCTAATCCCCAGTCCCTTTTACGTACTTAATACCGATTTGAACAAATGACTAATGACTAATGACTAATGACTAATGACTAATCAAAATCCCGCTATTGGGTCTGGCTCAGATTGAAGGAATTTGAGGAATCCGTGCAATTCTTCTTCAGTTAGCAAAGTGCGCCCCCGCTTACCGTAGGTTTTAATCAGATGCTCCCGTCCCTGTTCTGGTGTCCAGCCTAAACGCTGAAGTTCGACATCTGTTTTAGCAATTACATCCGATAAATCCACGGGTTCAGCTTTCTTCTTTCTCTTTCCTGTTCCTGAAGGGGTAGGGACATCCTCTTGAGGGCTGTAACTCCGGGGTGTAAATGGTGTGACATTATTAGCAGAAATTGCTGGAAAGGTTTGATTTTCCACCTGGTTATCAAAGGTTATTTCCAATTTTTCAACTGGAGGATCAAATTCTAGCTCCCGATTGGGGGTAACAGGAAAGTTTTGATTTAAATCCTCGCTATAGGTATCGCTTGTTAGGGGTGCAGTATTGCTGTACTCGTACTGTTCGTTACTGCTTGTTACTACTTCTGGTTTAATGTTCCATCCTTTGGAAGGCGGTATAGATATTTCTTTGTCGCTAACCGATGGCCACTGACTACTAACAAAATCTCCATCTTTTGCAGGAGAATAGGCAACAGGCTCATTCAATTCACCTTTAGGGTTCAAGGGAGGGTTTTGCTGTACGGGGGAAATTGGATTTGAGGTAAATGCCACTGTTTCTGGTGGCGCATTTGTAATACCCAAAACTATCAGCGCCCTAGTTCTGGCTTGGTCTTCTGCTGCTTCTACTGTTTCTGCCGCTGCCATACCCGTAGCACGGGTTACACCTTCAATTTGTACGCTTACCCGGACAATATATTTTCCTTGAAAAATCTGCACTAATTCAGAAATCAAACTGCCCTTGGGATACAAGCTCTGGAATTGAGCCAACATAATACTGCTACCAATCTAAATCTGTTGGGGACTAGGTACTGGGGATTTGGGGATTGGGGACTGGGGATTGGGAACTGGGGATTGGGAAAGAATTATTTTAATCCTAATACCTAATCCCTAATCACCAATCCCTAATCCCCAGTCCCTTTTAAAGTAATATTTTTGCTTTGCCTTGTGTCCCAATTGTAGCAGTAGCTCTTTTTTGACGAAAATTTTGGCTAGTGCTAACTTACCTGGGTAGTCTTGCTTGCAATGCTATACTGATGACCCAACTCATTATCTAGAACTATTTTCTGGAAGTGCGCTCTAAATCTACAATAATGAAGATAAGGTTCGCCCTCACTGCTTATTAGCTGCTCACCTAATTGTTACCGATTCTACATGTGGGACAATTGGGTTCACCAGCAGTTCCTCCTAGTTAAAAATCAGAGTCTAATGGCGTAAAATTACCTTCACTCTAGACAATCAAACACTTGTAGTTTCCACGCCACTTGACGGCAGTTGCTCCACCTGGGGAGACCCCAAGACCGCACTGCCTCCTCCGCTTGGGGAGACCCCAAGACCCTTCGGGTTCGGCAGTGGCTCGCCTGCATAGCGCTTTTGGGCAGCATGGATTCTCTCAACCCAGCTTCTCAAAAACCCGTCGCGTAATTACCTAGCGGGGCTAAATTTGAATCAGGCGTGCAATCTTAAGTTTGGTTAGGTGAAGGGATTTAAACGCAAGCGAATTCTGAGAGCATCGTGCAGTGAGAAGTTCGTAGACGCCCAGAGTTGTCCGTGGGTCGGCTTCCTTTGCTCGGAACTGCGGGAGTAGTTCTTCGCTCTTGCTGGGTCGGGCTTCCTTTCCTTGGAACTTAGGAAGCCTTGCCTCTGGGCAATTCGTTTCCAGCTTGTTTCTGTAAGCCGTGAGGGTATACAGAAAAGAACCAGATTAAACAACAAAATGATGTTTTGACCAAAGGTCGGTTCACTGCATGGAATTTTCAATCGCTACACTCCTTGCCAATTTCACCGATGATAAATTGGTAGCTCGGAAGGTTTTAGAAAAGAAACTTGGCTGTGAAGATGAAAAAAGCTTACACAAACTTCACATTGCCTTAGATGTTCTTGAAAAAATCGGTATTTTAGTGAAGGAACGGGGCAAGTACCGCCGTATATCAGAAGACGGAATCATTGAGGCAAAACTCCGTTGTTCTAGTAAAGGCTTTTGCTTTGCTATTCAAGATGTGGAAGGCGCTGAGGATATTTACATCCGCGAAAGTCATCTGAGTAATGCTTGGAATGGCGATCGCGTTTTGGTTAGAGTTCTCAAGGAAGGCAGTCGCCGTCGCTCTCCCGAAGGGGAAGTGAAGCTGATTCTCGAACGTTCTAACCACACTTTACTGGCACGGATTAAGCAGGTGGAAACTGGTTTCCGAGCTGTGCCTTTAGATGATCGATTGCTGTTTGAACTCAAGATTCAACCTAATGAGGCAAAGCTGGAAGAAGCGATCGATCACCTGGTTCATGTGGAAGTTTTGCGTTATCCGTTGGCACAATATCCTCCCCTCGGTCGAGTGGTGCAAATTCTCGGCAGCGATGCCGAAGCTGCTGCTGATATAGATTTAGTTACGTGCAAACACGACCTTTCCCGGACTTTTCCAGATAATGTCCTCGAAGCAGCCACCAGATTGCCCAAAAAGCTGCTCAAAGCAGACCTGAAAAATCGGCTGGATTTGCGTAATTTGTTTACTCTCACCATTGAAGGGGTAAATGGCGATACCAAAGTTATAGAAAACGCTTTTAGTTTAGAAAAAAACTTAGCCGGAAATTGGCTATTGGGCGTTCATATCACTGATGTTTCTCACTATGTCCAACCTGACGAAGCCCTAGATAGAGAAGCTCTCAAACGGGGTAAATCAGTTTATTTGGGAGAATTAGTGCTGCCAATCTTGCCACCACTGGTAGCAGAACGCTGTTCTTTAATACCTGGGAGCGATCGCTTAACCATCTCTTTTTTAATTACCATTGATCCCCAATCGGGAGAAGTGCTGGAGTGGGAAATTCAACCCAGTGTAATTAACGTAGAGACTGCACTAACTACAGAACAAGCTCAAGCAATTCTCACAGGTGAAGCTCAAGATAAATCATCACAGGTTTCCCAAATCCTCCAAGACCTCCAAGCCTTGCAAACAGCTGTCAAACAGGTACGGTTGAATCGTGGTAGCCTCCAGTTAAATCTGCCGCCTAGCCAAAACGCCTATTATGATGAGGGGATTTTAGGCGCTGTGGTGGTGAATGATTTACCAGTCCGATCGCTACTCACGGAGTTGGTGCTGCTAGTTAACCAACTGTTCGCAACTCACTTAAATGCTCTTGGTGTTCCCGCTATCTGGCGAGTCCAAGGTACACCCGATGTTGAAGATGTCCAGGAAATGCTGAAATTGGCAGTCAATTTAGGCGTTGACCTCACGCTAGATGCAGAAGTCGATATTCAACCCTTAGATTATCAACATTTGACCACAGCTTTTGCCGAATCTCCTTCTGAGCAAGTTCTTACTTACTTATTACAAGATACACTTAAGCCGTCTGCCTACAGTACCACCAAAGGATCTCACTTTGGTCTAGCATTACCGCAATATATCCACTTTAGCGCTCCCTTGCGGCGTTATCCAGATTTGCTGATGCAAAGAGTGTATTACGCGCTACTCGAAAACGGACGCGATCGCCGCAATACCCGTGTGAGAGAGCGCGTTAACCTGCGCCACTCCTCCAGCCACGAGGAAATTAACTGGAACGTTTTACCCCCAGAATTGCAACAAGAACTGCAAAGCGATTTAACTAGGGTAATTGTCCAAATTAACGACCGAGAAAAAGAAGTCCAAGAAGCTGAAGCTGATTTAGCTGGACTACAAAAAGCCCAACTGATGAAGCAGCGCATCGGACAGGTATTTCAAGGCGTAATTACCGGGGTTCAATCCTACGGATTCTTTGTGGAAATTGAAGTACCAGCCGCCGAGGTAGAATCCAGCAGTAATCCTGGTGTGCCTTTGCGGGTAGAGGGATTGGTACACGTCAGTTCTCTCAAAGATGATTGGTACGAATATCGCGCCAGACAACAGGCACTATTTGGGCGCAAAAATCGCGCTTCTTATCGATTAGGCGATCGCGTTGCCGTGCAAGTTAAAAGTGTCGATTACTACCGTCAACAAATTGATTTGGTAACAGTCGGCAGCGATGGTGTAGCCAAAGGGTTGACTGGCAATGATTCTCGTGAGGAGCTTTCAGACCTCTACTTACCAAATGACATTGAGCCTGACGATCTAGATCCTTACTCTGAGGACGAGTAAAATCCACTAAAACTTACGTGTCAAATAACACCAAGCCTTTAATTTTAGGCGTATCGGGCGCATCTGGTCTGATTTACGCTGTTCGCGCGATCAAATTTTTGCTAGAAGCGGAGTATAGTATTGAATTGGTTGCCTCTAAATCAACTTACATGGTTTGGCAGTCAGAACAGGAAATTCGGATGCCATCAGAACCAACTCAACAAGAACAATTCTGGCGGGAGCA
>JBGTMK010000128.1:0-4198 GCA_041743605.1 Nostoc sp. | reverse complement strand
GGAGAGATGTGATTGTATATCTTGTACTGCTTGCTCTCAAAACTCAAAAACTTTGTTTTTTTAATGATTTTCCGTTTATATACTTCAGTATTATAGGATGGACGGAGTGTTGTAAGGCGTGGGGCTATTATGGCTCGCTATACCTGTTCATTTATTGTTTCTGTTCCTAGTGACCATCTGTTGCCGTTACTTGTAGAACTTCTACAGGAATGTCAGTTGGATATTCAATACAATACGGCCGATTACATTATCGCTCGTGAGGTTCCTGGCAATGTTCCTTTTCCTAAATTGGTAACAGTAGAAGTACTGATTGATAAATCAAAATCTACTGAAGCAGAAACCCGGATGAGTATTGTGCTTAAAAATGAAGAACTACCACTCCAACTAGATAATTACTGCCGACAAATGTTTGAATTCATCAAGCAGGCTATTGAAAATAGCCGTCATTGGCATTTGATTGAAAGTCTTGCGGGATAGTTTTGATGATTAAATTGCCACTCTTACAGCTTAAAGTTGTGAGAGTGTCAGACTGTGATTGATAGCTACAATTCATAAAACCTCTAGTACGGCAAGGCGGAAGTCAAAAGTCAAAAGAATTGTATTCCGAGCTTCTTACGCCATTTGAAATGGTCTGTTTATTTACGCCGTGCTGTACTAGTAACGAGAAAACTATCAGGGCTACTAGAACGGTAGGCAACTAGTACTCGGTCAAAACCACTTTTCTCATGAGCTTGAGCAAATTTACGAAGTTAATCTTTGTCGATGATGTCTCCGTTCAGGGTTCCAGGAATACTAGACATCTCCGAAACTGGTGTTGTGCGGATTGCTCCAATGAACTCGATAGGCATGATTAATTCTCTTGAAAAGGGACTGGGGACTGGGAAAAATTTTTTCCAATACCAATCTGCAATACCCATTTAAGTGCTACAAATTTGCATTGCTTAAGCATATCTGACGAACAGGGCTGCTCAAAGCTTGCGATCGCTGTCTGTGGACAACGGTTTCCCCAAAGAGCGATTGCCAATCAATCAGTATGTAGAGACAAGTGCTATATTATTTTGGTGGAACAAAATATATTTTTATAAAATCTTCTAAGACACCTTAATTTACATAATCTAACTTTTGTGCATAGATTTCAGATTTTACCAAGTGTTTTAGGACTAGCGATATCTACGACGAGCTTCACTTACGTAGGGTTGATTGGTGGGATGAGTTCTGTCTTTGCCCAACAAGCAATTCCCCTCTGTCAACCACCAAATGCGGGTGAGTATCTTTTATTAGTAGTAAGTCCCACAGCAAATAATCAAAAGCAGTTGCGTAGTGCCTTACCACCTGAACTTAAGACCATCACCTGTCAATATCTCAACGAAACTGTGACGCGAGTAGGGGGCTTTAACAAAATTGATGATGCTAATCGTTGGGCGAGATATGTCAGCAATATTGTTGGCTTGTCTGCCATAATTACCACTCGACCAACAACAGCAGATGTCCAGCCACAACTACAACCACAACCACAACTACAACCACAGCCACAGCGACAACCACAGCCACCTCAGCCACAGTCACCTCAGCAGACAGTCGCCTATAATCCTCAAGCATTAGGAGAGGGTTATGCAGTGCTGGTAGATTATTACAACCGCCCAGAACTGGTAAATGGTGTGCAGCAAGCAGTAGGAGGTGACGTAGGTTTTGTTTCTTATGGACAACGCCCTTACTTACTAGCAGTTTATACTACTAACCAAAGTGAAGCATACAATACATTACAAAAGCTGAACAATGGCGGTTTCGTTGCCAGCATCGTAAATAGACGTAAGGTGATTCTGCTGCGTTCAACTGTGCGATTGTAGTCTATTAGTCATTAGTCTATTAGTCATTAGTTAATAAACTGTAGACTGTAGACTTTTGACTAATAAGCAGACCTAGCTAACCAGTAGATGGTTATACCCAAAGCCGACCCAGCGATTACCTGAACTGGTGTATGTCCGAGTAATTCCTTGAGACGGTCTTGGCTAAAATCTGGTTTTTCATGAAATAATTCATCAATCATTTGATTGAGAATACGAGCTTGCTTACCGGCTGCTTGGCGAACTCCGGCTGCATCATACATGACGATAATGGCAAAAACGATCGCAACGGCAAAATCAGGAGATGCCCAACCTAGTGTTTGCCCTACACCAGCGGCTAAAGCTGTAACTAAAGCTGAATGGGCACTGGGCATACCTCCTGTTGTTACCAAAACACGTACATTCAGTTTGCGATGTTTGATGATCTCGACTACGAGCTTTAATGCTTGAGCAATTAAACAAGCTACTAGAGCAACCAGCAGCACCCGGTTGTCTAAAATGTTGCCTATGTCCTGCATGGTATTTTGGTTAGGTTAGTAAATATTAGCAGCAGTTGTCGGTTGAGGAAACATTTAGATTCAACCCAAAATCCAAAATTAACCTAGTACATCACGGCGGAAACAGACCAATAATTCAAAATCACCAAAAAGCTTATCATCTAAGCTTTTTGAATTTTGAATGAGTCAAGTTTGAATTCCGCAGAGCGGTGTAGTAAAGCATGGACTCAATAAACCACCCATTCCAAATCAATGAAACGCTTGCAGTATGGAAATTACGAATTACGTTAGCGCAGCGGTAGCGAGTCCACGAGCGTCATTACGAATTACGAATTACCAAAAGCGTTACTAGTTATTGCGGCTGATAATAAAATGAGCGATCGCTTGGAGTGATTTGGCTCTCTCCCCAAATGGTTCTAATTCCGCACAAGCTGCTTCAACTAGCTCTTGGGCTTTTAAGCGCGATTCCTCAATTCCCCAAAGGCTAGGATAGGTCACTTTCTTAGCTTTTTGATCTTTGCCAGCAGTTTTACCTAACTCCTCTTGGGTAGAAGTGATATCCAGAATATCATCTATGATTTGGAATGCTAGCCCAATATTTTGAGCATAACGGGTCAATCGCTGCACATCTTCAGATGGTGCCCCAGCAATGATCCCGCCACAAACTACAGAAGCTTCCAAAAGTGCGGCCGTTTTGTGTTGATGAATGAAATTTAGCGTTTCTAAGGAAATATCTGATTTCCCCTCTGACTCTAAATCGACAACTTGACCGCCGACCAAACCAGCAGCCCCCAGCGCCCGACCAAGACGGACAACTACCTGTAAGACTAGCTCTCTGGGAACGCTTTGGGGGGTTTGAAGGGCAACAAACTCAAAAGCGAGAGCCAACAAGCCATCCCCAGCTAAAATTGCCACGTCATCGCCATAAACTTTATGATTCGTCAGCTTCCCACGACGATAATCGTCATTATCCATCGCTGGGAGGTCGTCATGAATCAACGACATTGTGTGGATCATCTCCACAGCACAAGCTGTTGGCATAACCATCTCAATGCTTCCACCCATCATTTCACAGGTAGCAAGGCAAAGAATAGGACGTACACGCTTACCTCCAGCTAATAAGGAATAGCGCATCGACTCATAAATTTTTTCTGGATAAATGATGGGGATAGCCTGATCCAAAGCATTATCACAAAGTTTTTGTCGTTCTTTTAGATAAGCTGCTAAGTTAAACGTGGCTTCCTCTGGTGGTGTCTTTTGAACGTTATCAGTTGCTACCATTCTTTCATTCCTGACACTTTGGGATTTTGTCTTATACGTCACAATTTTAAGGTGCTGTGGGGCTGAAAAAAATGAAGAGTTAGGAGTTAGGAGTTAGGAGTTAGAAGCTAGGAATTAATAACTCTTAACTTTTAACTCATCACTCTTTTTCTTTTCTTGCCGCTCTGGAATAGCTGTCCAATGTATTTTGCAATAATATGGCGACAGTCATAGGGCCAACACCACCAGGAACGGGGGTGATAAATCCTGCTACACCAGCGGTTGATTCAAAGTGGACATCGCCAATGAGGCGACTTTTGCCACTAGCATCGGTGACGCGGTTCATTCCCACATCTACCACAACAGCGCCTGGTTTCACCATATCAGCATTGATCAGTCCGGGACGACCTACTGCTGCAATTAGAATATCAGCATTTTGGGTGATGCTTTTGAGGTCATGCGATCGCGAGTGAGCGATGGTAACTGTGGCATCAGCTTCTAGTAGCATCAACGCCATAGGTTTACCCACCAAAATACTGCGTCCCACAACTACTGCATTTTTTCCCTGCAAAGGAATCTCATATTCTTGTAAAAGCC
>JBGTMK010000127.1:0-6273 GCA_041743605.1 Nostoc sp. | reverse complement strand
ACGATACCAAGTAATTTATAAAATATCTAACAAAGTACATCAGTGCATAGGTGTAGCCCGCCACTTTAGCCATAAACTACAACTATGGTCATCTACATCTCCTATGGCTAAAACAGCAGATATTAGCACCAAGCGATTAATCAGCCTCGCACCCGAAAATTGGGTAAAATGGGTAACACAGATTCCCGATATTGCATCTGGAGAAATTATCAACTCCGAATTCCAGTGGATTAGCCGTGAGAGTGATGTATTAGTCCGCGCCACCAGTCCCCAATATGGCGAATTTATAGTACTTAACGAGTTACAATTACGTTACAAGCTTGAAATGCCCAAACGGATGCGGGCTTATGCAGCACTGGCAGAAGAAAAGTACAATTTGCCCACCTATCCAGTACTGGTTAACATCCTCAAAGAAAGTGATGTTGAAATCCCCACCAGTTATGAATCGCAATTTGCAGGTTTACATGCGCGTCAAGACTACCGCGTTATAAACCTTTGGGAAGTCGATGTGGACATCGCTTTTACTCAACCTGTTCCCTCATTGCTTCCCTTTGTCCCAATTCTCAAGGGAGGTGCAGAAGAATCGACTGTGCAACGGGCATTGCAAATTCTTCGCGCCGATGAACAATTGAGCCAGTTAGAAACCGTCATGGCTTTTTTTGCTACCTTCGTATTAGACAGCGCTATCGTTCAGCAAATCATGAGGTGGGATATGGCAGTATTACACGAATCTCCCTGGTATCAGCAAATTTTCAGAGAAGGGGAACAACGTGGCGAAAAACGTGGGGAAGAACGAGGACGGCGAGAAGGACGGCAAGAAGAGATGCTGTTAGGTATTGAACTCGCTTTGGAGATAAAATTTGGCGCTGAGGGATTGCATCTGATGCCAGAAATCTCTCAAATTTCAGATTTAGATAGATTAAAAGCAATTCAGCAGGGAATGAAGAGCGTGAATACTCTAGATGAATTACGGCAATTAATTTGAAGAAGAATTCAGGAGCGGAGCCGAAGACGCTCCGCCTCCGGTCAGAATCAATGAGTGGAGGATTCCTACCCACCACTACGTTATCCGCCAGTCGTACAGAATTCATTCTGACTCCTGACTCCTGAATTCTGTTTGGATAAATTGTTCATGCTCCCATCCCAGAATACCGCTTCAAACCCGCACGCCAAAGCAAGCGATTCACACCCAAAAATACTAATATCCAACCCACCATTGACCAAAATCCCTGCCCTAAATTTACGGGTAGCCCTACCAAAAGACTCGCGGGAAAATCAATCAAATAGGGAAAAGGCGTAAACATAACTATTTTCCGCACAGGTTCTGGAAAGACTTCTAAAGGTGCTATCAAACCAGATAAAAATAAATAAAATAAAAACCAGAAGTTTTCTAAAGCGCTAGCTCGTTCTGTCCAAAAGGCAAACATAGCAAAGGTGTACTGAATCAAAAACCGCAAAGCAAAAGCTAGCCCCGCAGCCAATGTAAAGAGTAAAAACCTATCCAAACTTGGTATCCAAAAAGCTTGGGGATAGAGAATGAAAAATAATCCTACTAATAAAAAAGTAAACATTAGGCGGGCAAATCTTTCAGAAATATGCGCCGCAATATGATGCCATACTGGGTCGAGTGGTTGTAGCAACTTGGGCGAAAGTTTGCCTTCCACAACCTCCTTTTCAAAGTCCCAAATTACCCAAGCAACTGTGAGTTGTCTGACAACGAAAACCGTGATAAAGTAACGGGCAAAATCCACAGGTGATAGCCCAAACTGTCCTCCTTGTGCGGCTTGTATCCAGACACCCATGAGGATAATTGGCAAAGACCCAGCTAAAACCCATAAGATTAGTTCTGCCCGATACTCAACCATATAGGCGTAGTATACTGACAGCAAAGTTAAGGCTTTTCTGATTGTCCGCTTCATTTATTCACTTCCCACTACAAAAATTACCCACCGACTCAGAATTCCCCACTCTTGTACAGACGCGATTAATCGCGTTTCTACTCCACAACACCTGCCTGAAAAACTCTTCCAATTACTTCTTCCACAGGCGGTTCGGTAACTGTTAAATCAATTACCTCCAAATCCGCTAAAATCTTAGATACGGTGCGGGTGAGCGCCTCTCGCGGTATCATAAAACGCACTGCTCGCCCTTCTAAGAGTTTTACGTCACCATAGGTCATAAGTTTTTCTATTGGTAGAGGTTGGGCTAACTCTATATACACTTCTCGGTAAGGAGCAAAACGTTCTAGCAGTCCGTCTAAGCTACCGTCATACATCAGCCTTCCCTGATGAATCAAAAGCACCCGTTGACACAAAGCTGTGATGTCAGCCATGTAATGACTGGTTAACAGCACTGTAGCTTGATAACGCTGATTGTATTCGCGTAAGAATTCGCGTACCGCAGCTTGAGCATTTACATCTAATCCCAGCGTCGGTTCATCTAGAAACAATACGTGGGGATGATGCAAAAGTGCTGCCAACAATTCCGCCTTCATCCGTTCACCCAAAGATAGCTTTCGCACTGGTTGGGTAAGTTTACCTTCTAGGGAAAGCATCTCTGTTAATTCTCCTACCCGTCGCTGGAACTCTTTATCAGAGATGTTATATACAGCGGCATTAATTTTCAAAGAATCAAGTGCTGGTAAATCCCAAATTAACTGTTGCTTTTGCCCCATTACCAAGGTAATTTTTTGCAAAAATGCTTCTTTACGCTGAAACGGAACTTGCCCAGCTACTCTGACTGTACCGCTAGAGGGGTGAATCAGCCCTGTGAGCATTTTGAGTGTGGTGGTTTTACCAGCACCATTTGGGCCTAAAAACCCCACTATTTCACCAGGGGCAATTTCAAAGGAAACATCCTGAACTGCTTGAATTGAGCGGTAGGTGCGGCGAAAAAAGTGGGTGATTGTACCTTTAATACCCGGACTTTTAACTGCTACTGGATAAGATTTACTCAGATTTTCCGCGATGATAATTGACATATTTTTTATATTAGAACCATAGATGTACACACAGAGAAGCCTGAGTCACGGAAACCGCCACTCAGAACTTCGATGGTAAACACACATAAATCATTGGTGTTTAGCGCTGTTTACAGCAGGAGTCATTCAATTTTAGATTTTAGATTTTTCCTTCAATTCAAAGTCCAAAATTTAAAATGGTTTTACCGTAAACGTCCCGATCGCAATGTACTGATAATTAACCACAAACCCAATAAACTGGCGACTGCAAACAGGATGGTGCTTAAAAAAGATAGCTGAGTTGTCTGCGCTCTGGTAGAAATTATTGCCGCACCCATAATCAGTGAACCCACTAATATACTAAAAGATAGTCGGTTAGCGGCATCATCCATAGTGCGCCGCACACCATCTAACCCCCGCAGCGATAGATTCCACTGTAAGGTTTCTGAGGTAACTCGGTCTAATAACAGTTCTATTTGACGGGGAGATTGAAGAGAGAGACTTTTAATATCCAAGGCTGTTCTGAGGAGCGATCGCACTGGATTATCCCCTATTAACTGGCGTCGAAACAAGTCTGTAATTAATGGTTTGACTTCATCAAAAAAATTCAGATCCGGGTTGAATGTCCGCGCTACACCCTCTAAATTCGCTATGGTTTTGGCATACAAACCCATATTGCTAGGCAACCTAATTTTATTGTTGCGGGCAACTTGTAAAACTTCATAAATTATCTGACTGAAGTTTATTTGCGTGAGGCTGACATTATGATACTTTCGCAACATCCGATCATAATCATTTTCTAACCGCGACAAAATTATTGGTTGAGCAGAATCTGATAGCTGCAAAGTTAACTGAGCGCACCTTTGAGCATCTAAATCAACGATCGCTAACAACATCTCTGTTAATATCTGCTGTGTACGGGGATCAAGTCTTCCCACCATGCCACAGTCTAACAGGGCAACACGACCATCTTTGAGATAAAACAAGTTCCCTGGATGGGGATCAGCGTGAAAAAAGCCATCAATATATAGTTGCTGGAAAAATACCCGAAATAACAAAGTAGTTATTTCTTTACGCTCTACAGCCGGATCTTTACCATTATTGTTGTTGTTCAAATCCGCCGAGAGGAACGGTACCCCATCCAGCCATTCCATCACCAGCAATTTCTCTGTCGTCAATTCCCAGTTAATTTCCGCAACCACTATTTGCGTGGGATCGTACCAGCGACTTTTAGATAAGTTGCGCCGCAGCTGGTCTGTAAAACCCGCTTCCCGTGTAAAGTCCAACTCGGCTTCTAGCGCTTTAGTAAATTCTTCAGCGATGGATTTGATTTCGTATGTTTGCCCAAACTCAGTCCGCGCCACTAAATCAGCAATACCTTGAATTAAAGCAATATCTTGGGCAATAGTAATATCAATTCCCGGACGTTGCACTTTCAGAGCGACTTCTCGACCGTCTGCTAATGTCGCGCGATGTGTCTGGGCAATTGATCCCGCCGCTACGGGGATCGGGTTAACTGTACTGAAGGTTTCTGCTAATGGACGTTTTAATTCTTTACGGAGGATTATTTCGATCTCTGGCCAGGGAACTGGTGGTACTTCGTCTTGTAGGGTTGATAGTTCCTCAATGTAGGCTGCACTTAGTAAATCTGGACGGGTAGAAAGTAGCTGGCCAAGTTTGACGTAAACTGGGCCCAAGTCTACCAGAATATTTTTTAAAACCGCAGGTGTCGGTAGCTGTGGTTCATCAGCTTTGCCACCAGTGAGCAACCTTCGCATATAGTCCCAGCCATTGCGAAGGAATACTTCTAGGATTTCTCGTTGACGGGGAACAGTTTGGGTGAGGAACATTTTTGTAAAGAACTGCAAAGATGCAGAGGAGTTAAAGAGGTAAACAGCAGGGAATGACAATACAACGGAAGTCGGCTCTAGCTTTGGTACTTGTTAAAGTTTTACTAGCTGCGGCACAGTCTTTGAATCTTTTTATGGATGATTGTACGGCTTCGTGGAGCTTCTGTTCACTCAGCATCCGTTTGACGTAATTAGAGCAGGAATCCCCACCGTGTAATAAGCGATGGGAACAACTAAATCCTTTGGACGGAGAAATATATTGTTGATAGGCAGTAATAGAATCGATGGCCATTGTTTTGGCGAGAGGCTCAAAGCTAATAATGTCCATAACTGTCAGATAAAATAACAGACAGTCAAGTTATAATAGGAAAATAGACTTTTTCGCCTCTGCCAAGGGTTTTAATTTTTACAGCAGGTCGGTAAATCGGGAATCGCTTTGAAGAATTTTGAGGATCTGCTTAATTTCCTGGGTACGTTCTTTTTTAACAACGAGGGTGACATTGCGATCGCGCACAATCACCACGTCCTCTAAACCAATAGTAACAACTACATCCTCTGGATTTGAGGCATAAATAATCGCCCCCTGCGTATCTAGCCCTACATGAGTAGCGAGTTCCACATTGGGATTCTCTTCTGTCTTCAGTAAGCGTTCGATCGCATTCCAATCTCCTAAATCATCCCAACCAAAATCAACTGGCAAAACGTATGCTAGAGTTGTCTTTTCCATTAGCGCATAGTCTATACTCTTCTTAGGCAACTGGGGATAGATATCAGGACCATGTTGTTCTAAAGGTTCGATAATTTCTGGAGCATGGGTATGTAGTTCCTTGAGAACAACCCCTGCCCGAAAAACGAACATTCCACTATTCCAGCTAAAGCGCCCCGTAGATAAAAAAGTCTCTGCCGTTTCCCGGTCGGGCTTTTCAGTAAAGCGGTTCACGTGATAAGCTGGCAACTCATTAAAGCTACCTATTTTTTCACCTTGTTCAATGTAGCCGTAACCGGTTGATGGAAAAGTAGGCTTGATCCCCAGTGTAACGATCGCTGCTGTGCTTGCTGCCAGTTGCGTAGCCGCGCTTAATGTGTGTGCAAACGCTTCTTGATCAGCAATCCAGTGGTCAGCAGGGAAAAAGCCAATCACAGCGTCTTCTCCATAGCGCCGTTTGATTTCTAAACTTGTCCAAGCAACGGCTGCGGCAGTGTCTCTGCCTTCGGACTCGATCAATAAGTTTTCAACTGGTAAATCAGGTAATTGTTGTCTTACCCCTTCAGCTATCTGACTAGAAGTTACGACCCACAAGGAATCCCAACCGCCCGCGAGTTCTAACAAGCGATCGGCGGTTGCTTGTAATAGACTTCTAGAGCTACCATCAAGACTTAAAAATTGCTTGGGTCGGTCTTTGCGACTCAGAGGCCAAAAACGTTCACCTTTACCACCAGCAAGGATTACGGGGAACAATAAAG
>JBGTMK010000126.1:0-9529 GCA_041743605.1 Nostoc sp. | reverse complement strand
TCGCGCTATTTGCTCAAATTGATGAGATGCGATCGCAACTTTAATGATCTCTAAACGGGGTTTAATATCTTCAACGCATATTTGCAATAGATTTAATTCAAATTCTTGATCATTTCCCGATATATGATGCAACTGTTGCCAATCAATTCCTAGGTCAGTGGAAATTGTTTGTTCATGTACGACAGCCTCTTGTTGTGAACTGATCACGCCTGTCCAATGCTCTAGGGTCGCAGCCAATTTCTCTTTAAATACTGGCTTACTCAGATAGTCGTCCATGCCGGCATTGAGACACATTTGTTCGTCTTCTTTCATTGCATTAGCTGTCATCGCAATTACCACAGGACGACGACGTAGGGCAAAGTCATTCTCTTGCCAACGATGAATTTCTTTTGTGGTTTCTAAGCCGTCAAGAATTGGCATTTGGCAATCCATTAGAATCAAATCGTAAGGGATTGTTTCTAATTGCTGCAAAACTTCCTTTCCATTAGCAACAACATCGGCTTTGTAGCCCAAACTCTGGAGTTGCTTTAAGGCTACTTTCTGATTCACCAAATTATCTTCAGCAAGGAGAATTCTTAACTTGGATTTAGTAGTGAGATCAGGAGAAGAAGAAGTGGGAATGGCTGAAGTTTCTGTACTCTGGATTTCTTCGGTAGCCTCTAGCTCTGATTGCGGCTGAATTTTTAAAATAGTCATGATGGTATCAAGGAGTCGTGACGGCTTAATGGGTTTAACTAAATAAGCAGCGAATCCGATTTCGAGCGCTTGCTGCACTTCATGCCGTTGATTAGTAGAGGCGAGCATAATCAAAGGGATCTGATTAATTGCCGAATTGGCTTGAATTTGTTCTCCTATTGTGATGCCATTTGTTTGGGGGATTTGCATATCAATCAAAGCAACATGATATGGTTTCCCTTGCTCATCAGCTTTCTGAATAACTTTGATCGCCGCAGCAATACTATCAGCTTGATCTACCTGCATTCCCCAATAAGTAGCTTGATGGCGGATAATTTTGCAATTAGTAGGGTTGTTATCCACCATTAACAAGCGGCGATTGTGCAAAAGTCCGCGTTCGCATTTTGGCAAAATAGGCTCAACTTGCTTGTTAAAAAGCACCTCAAACCAAAACTTAGATCCTTTTCCAACCTGACTTTCTACCCCAATCACTCCTCCTATTAAAGTCACTAGTTGTTTACAGATTGCTAATCCCAAACCGGTACCACCATACTTACGAGTAGTAGAAGCATCTACTTGGGTAAATGGTGTAAAGAGTTTGCGTTGGTCTTCAGGGCTAATGCCAAGACCTGTATCTGTGATGGCAAAATGGATGGTGGCTGTAGTGGAGGAAAAGGAACGCAATTCGGCTTGCACTAATACTTCACCACTGCTAGTGAACTTGATCGCGTTGCTGATTAAGTTCATCAGAATTTGCCGCAGCCTACCAGTATCACCTTTGAGGTGGGTGGGGACATTATGCTCAATCATAACGGCAATTTCTAATCCCTTGTTATGGGCTGAAGGAGCCAATAATTCCACCACTTCTTCTAGACAAGTTGATAGGTCAAAATCGAGAGTTTCCAGAGCCATCTCTCCAGCTTCAAGTTTGGAAAGATCCAAAATCTCGTTGATTAAACTTAAAAGGGCATCTCCACTACTCTGAATTATTTCAATAAAATCTCGCTGTTCTGCATCCAAGGGAGTATCTAACACCAAACTGGTCATTCCCAATACAGCATTCATCGGAGTGCGAATTTCATGACTGATATTTGCCAAAAAAGCACTTTTAGTCTGAGAAGCTAATTCAGCTTGGCGGCGGGCAATTTCAAGTTCTTGTCGCTGATGAATTTCTGCTGTTAATAGTTGGGCTTGGGTTAAGGCAATACCTACTTGGTCGGCTATTTGCCGCAAGAGATGAGTTTCAAAGCTAGACCAGTGGTGAGAATCATCACACTGATGAACTATGAGCAAACCACGAACCTCTTCTTTGACGAGAATGGGCACAACCAAATTGACTTTGACCCCAAACTGTTGCATTAATTCTAGATGGCTTTGTTCAACTTCCAGTAGATCCAAGTTAGCCAGCCCTAAAACCCTTCCTTGACGGTACTGCTGTAGATAGTCTTGTTGTAAATATTCCGCTTGGAAGTAAGGGGGAGTGATGCTTTGCTCTTTGATTGCTGGTAAGCCAGAAATGACTGCTTCAATAACAGTGGGTGCAGACTCATGTGGCAAAAGCTGATAGATTAAAACTCGGTCAGTCTGGAGAATTTTTTGTACCTCCTCAACAGTGATTTGGAGAATTTCTTCGATTTGCAAAGACTGGCGAATCTTGAGGGTGATTTCGGTAAATAGTTGCGATCGCAAGTTTTGGCGTTGTATTTCTTCTTCAGCTTGTTTACGCTGGATAAATTGTCCCACTTGCTCACCAATGGAATTCATCGTTTTGATTAAATCTTGATCAGGTGGCTGGATTTCACGGTTGAAGCAGGTAATGACACCAAGGATTTTGTTACCACTGCGGATCGGAAACCCAAAAGCTGCGTGTAGTCCTACTTGAGCAACAATTGTGAAGTTAGAGAAATTAATATCTTTAACAATATCAGCAATCCAAACAGGTTCAGAACTAGCCCAAATCCGGCCAGGTAGTCCAATTCCGGGGGCAAAGGTGGTTTGTCGCTTCAGTGTTTCAAACTCTTGCATCTCAAGGGATGCTTTATGCCATATATCGAGAAAACGCAGCACATTAGCTTGCTGATCTACCATCCAAATTTCACCCAAATCCCATGCCAAACTCTCACAGATCCCTTGGAGGATTTTACAAGTAGCTTCGTTGATGGTGGCAGATTCGGCTAAAACGCGGGTTGCAGCATATTGTGCAGTCAAATGCTGTTGTACTCGTTTGCGATCAGTGATGTCAGTGCCAGTACCAACAATATATTCTACTGCTCCTTCATAGTCTTTTAAAAAGGTATTCGACCAAGCAATCAGTCGGCGACTGCCATCTTTCATCACCCAATAGTTTTCGTTATCTAGAAAGCCTGTACCAGTTAGTAATTGGTCAAAAACTGCTTTGGCTGACTCCACCTCTTCAGGAAGTAGGAACACGTTCCAGAAATACCTACCCCTCACCTCATCAAAAGAGTAACCTGTTATTTGCTCACAAGCTTGATTGAAACGAACGATTTTCCCTTGAGAATCGAGAACTGTTACCAAGGCGCTGGCTGTATCAAGGACTGCTGAGATAAAGTTGCGTTCTTGATTTAAGGTTTCTTCTGTCCTTTTCCTTTCGCTAACCTCACGATAGATGAAGTAGTAAACTACAGCAAGAACGATAAAACTTAGACTGATGGCGATCGCAAGTGCAAAAATTGTGTTGCGACTCCTAATTTTTTTTGCTTGTGACTGCTGTTGAAGTCGTCCCCTTTCCTGATTTTCTATCTCATTGATCGTCTTACGGATATCACCCATCAGATTTTGTTCATTATTTCTCAGTAGCACTTGCAACGCCGCCTCTAATCCCTCGTTCTGGCGCAAGTCGATAATCTGTTTTAGTTCAGTAAGTTTAGTTGTTATGAGAAATTCAAGCGTTGCAATCTGCTTTTGTTCGTCTGGTTGATCTGCCGTTAAACTTTTCAGTTTGGCAATTTCTTGATCAACGTTAGCTAGTGCTGCTTGATAAGGTTTAAGATAAACTTGTTTTCCAGTGACCATGTAAGCACTTTGTCTAGTCTCAGCATCCTTGATATAAGACAGTAGTTCTTCTAGGCTGGCGAGTTTTTTATAAGTGTTTTTGACGATACTACGATTATTAGTAGATCCTCTAGTATTTTGAAAAGAAACCACGCCAATGGCAACTAAAATTGCCGACGCCAAAGTAAAACCTGCTGCAATCTTTTTGAAAAATTGCTTGCGTTCCCTCTGTGAATGTTTGTCTTTCTTGCTAAGAAGTGCCAAACTGGCCAAATTTCGGCGCAATTCCAGTTGTTTAATGACTTGACGGCCTAAAGTTCGTAATGCCTCCAGTTGTTCTGGATTAAGTTCTCGTGGTACGTAGTCAATTACACATAGAGTTCCTAGCGCATATCCTTCTGCATTAGTCAAAGGCACACCAGCATAAAACCGAATATTTGGGTCAGATGTTACCAGTGGGTTTGTAGCGAACCTTTCGTCATCTGTTGCATCAGGTACAACCAAAATTTCCGGCCGGAGAATAGCATGGGCACAGAATGCCAAATCTCGATGTGTTTCTAGGGCTTCCAAACCGACTCTTGACTTGAACCACTGACGGTTTGTATCAATTAAGCTAATTAAGGCGATAGGAGTCTGACAAATATACGAAGCTAGACGGGTGAGGTCGTCAAATGCAGCTTCAGGTGGTGTATCGAGAATCTTATACTGCAAAAGCGTCTCAATTCTCTGTGCTTCGTTATCAGGTAATGGTGCTTTCATCCTTAAGCCTTATCTACATTCTGGGAGAGGCAAGAGAGGCAGGGGAGAAGTTGCAGTAAGCTTTTCATTACCTCTGCCCCAATGCCCAATGCCCAATGCCCAATTCCCAATTCAACAAACTTACTTTAATTAATGGCAATAGTTTAGTTAAAAGCGTTAGCGTAATTTTACTGAGTTCGACCTGATTAAATAATCGGTCAAATCATTTAACTCCGTATTGTATTTTTTTGAAGTTTGGAGTTATTTTTCCCGATCTTAGTCATTTTCTCCCTCCCTCACTTGAAAATTGTGTCATTTGCGATCGCTAGCGTTAAAATTTGATTCAAATAATTGGTAAATTTCGCTAGTTGTGTCTACTTCTCTTAAAACCTTTCCTATCTGGGCATTTTTCTCGCTGTTAACCAACGGCATCCTTATGTTGGCAGTCATCCTGCTCATTTGGCAACAGCAGAGATTGGCCGCTTTTTTTGGGATAATATCATCCCCAGAGCCAATCAACTTGAACAACTCACCCCAAATTGCTACACCTGATTTAGGCCGTCGTCACCAACTCAGTTATCAAGAGTGGGTAGACATCCTCAAGCAAGAAGCTAAGGTCGCTGCTGACCAACGTCCTGCCAATTTAACCATCTTGGCAGGAGATTCTCTGAGTTTGTGGTTTCCCCCTGAGTTATTACCCGAAGGTAAAAATTGGCTCAATCAAGGAATTTCTGGCGAAACCAGCAATGGACTTTTGAAAAGATTGAAAATATTTGACCGCACCCAGCCAGAGGTAATTTTTGTGATGATTGGCATTAATGACCTAATTCGGGGGATGAGCGACAGGGTAATTTTAGATAATCAAGGGCAAATTATCAGTTACCTGCAAAAGATGCATCCGAAAGCGCAAATTGTTGTCCAATCGATTTTGCCACATGGAGCAGACGAAGCAACTTGGCAAGGGCGAGAAAAACTTCTGGCTATTTCCAATAGTCGCATTCGCAAGTTGAATCAGCAGATGCAAAGCATATCTACCAAAAAAGGTGTCAAGTATCTCGATTTATACCCCCTGTTTACCAATAAGCAAGGAAATCTCCGCCGGGAATTTACTACCGATGGCTTACACTTAAGTCCTGAAGGCTATATAGTTTGGCGTTCTGCATTGCAGATTTATAGCGACATCAAATTAAAAACCCAGCGTTAACGTCGCAAAAAAAAAGGGTAAAGCACAAAAAGAAGTAATATCTTTATTAACATCAAAGCACCCTTGCATAGTGCAGCTAGCTTTCAACCCAAGCGCCTTAAGTACGAAAAATGCAACGCAGTTGCTTTTTTATCAGAGGTTTTCAGCATTTTTCTTATAAATCGCGGCTTGGTGCGAGAAAATAAGAAATAGTGGTTTAAGTAGACAAATCTAATGGATACAAAAGCTTTTAAGCGCAGCCTGCAACATTCCGAAAACTATAATCGCAAAGGCTTTGGTCATCAAGCAGAAGTTGCTACCCAGTTGCAATCTGAGTATCAGAGTAACTTGATTCAGGAAATTCGCGATCGCAATTACATCCTACAACGGAGTGATGTTACCATCCGACTAGCACAAGCCTTTGGCTTTTGTTGGGGTGTAGAACGGGCTGTGGCAATGGCCTATGAAACCCGTCAGCACTTCCCCACAGAGCATATCTGGATTACTAACGAGATTATCCACAACCCTTCTGTAAATCGGCGGATGCAGGAGATGGAAGTAGAATTCATCCCCATTGAAGGAAAGAATAAAGACTTTTCAGTTGTTGGTACTGGTGATGTGGTCATATTACCCGCTTTTGGGGCTAGCGTTCAAGAAATGCAGATACTTCACGATAAAGGCTGCAAAATTGTTGATACAACTTGTCCTTGGGTATCTAAAGTTTGGAATACAGTAGAAAAGCACAAAAAAATTGATTATACATCAATAATTCACGGTAAATATAAGCACGAAGAAACAGTTGCTACTAGTTCTTTTGCTGGCAAGTATTTAATTGTGTTGAATTTGCAAGAAGCAGGTTATGTTGCTGACTATATTATTAATGGTGGCAACCGGGAAGAATTTCTGACAAAATTTGCTAAAGCTTGTTCAGCCGGATTTGACCCCGATCAAGATTTAGAAAGAGTTGGTATTGCTAACCAAACTACCATGCTTAAAGACGAAACTGAGCAAATTGGCAAGCTTTTTGAGCGGACTATGTTGCACAAGTATGGCCCTACAGAATTAAATCTGCATTTCCAAAGCTTCAATACTATTTGTGACGCCACCCAAGAACGGCAAGATGCCATGTTGGAATTAGTGGAACATAACTTAGATTTGATGGTAGTAATTGGTGGGTTTAATTCATCCAATACTACTCAATTACAACAAATTGCTTTTGAGCGGGGAATTCCTTCTTATCATATTGATACTGTTGAACGGATTAAATCGGGAGATTCTATAGAACATCGGCAATTAAATGGGCAGTTAATAACTACAGAAAACTGGTTGCCAGATGGAAAAATTGTTGTGGGAGTTACTTCTGGTGCTTCTACACCAGATAAGGTAGTAGAAGATGTGATTGAGAAGATTTTTGCTTTGAAAGCAACAGCAGCGCTGGTTTAAGGGTGATCAATTATCAAGTATATAAGTTCATAGTAAGGACTAAAGTCCTTACTATGAACCCTCAAAACTAGCTTAAACATTGTACTAGCTAAGACTAGTAACTATTGACTGTTCACTATTTTTAAAATTCGTAAAGGTTGAAACAGCAATATTATTATCCAATCAGCAACTCCTACTCATCATGTGACCCAATCCAGACCCAGTAATAATCCTCGCCTTTCTTAAGTGCTAGTGCGCGATATCCACCACTAATCCTGACTGACCACAAATCATTTCCTACTTTTTTGAAATGTAAAGACGGATGAAATTGATTATTAATCCAAAGACGATATGCCTTTCTAGCTTCCTCTTTAACTTCATTTGAAAGTGCAGCATAAGAGCGGCAAAAATCAGGGGTTGTTAAGGATTTCATCTAACGGTTTCACCCGATTAGCTTGAATATCTGCCTTTGCACGTTGGATTAACTGATCCAATCTACCAGATTTTACATCTACTTCAATTTGCTTGTCCCAGGCATCATTGAGATATTCTTGAAGCCAGTTTGATAAATCCCGCATTTCATCTTCAGACAGTTGCAGAATAGCAGCTTCTATTTCTGGGAGTGAGTTCATCCTGTTATTCTCAATCCAGCACTTATGAACTATATTCTACCAAAATTGACGGAATAATTCAGAATTAGAATTAGCGTCAAATCTTAGTTATTAATCATTAATTAGCATGGCAGAGAAATGGCTTTCTATCGTCGGCATTGGGGAAGATGGATTACAGGGATTAAGCGCGATCGCTCTTTCCCTAATTACTCAAGCTAAAGTAATTGTGGGAGGCGATCGCCATTTAGCAATGCTCCCTAAAGATGACCAACGTGAAAAACTAGTCTGGACATCTCCCATTAGTACTTCTGTAGAGGAAATTATCAGGCGTCAGGGTCAGTCAATCTGCGTACTAGCAAGCGGTGATCCTATGTGTTACGGCATTGGTGTCACCTTGATGCGGCGAATTCCCATTTCTGAAATGACAATTATCCCCGCACCTTCAGCCTTCAGCCTCGCCTGTGCCAGAGTCGGATGGTCTTTAACTGAGGTGGAAACCTTGACTTTGAATGGTCGTCCATCCTCCCTACTCCAGTCTTACATTTATCCAAAAGCGCGGTTGTTGATTTTGAGTGAAGGGAAAGACACACCCGCCATTGTTGCCCAAATTTTGACAGATCGCGGCTACGGTGGCAGCAAAATCACCGTATTGGAGCGTATGGGCGGCACTCATGAAAGAATTGTGGAAGGGACGGCGGCATCTTGGAATGAAACTGAAGTGGCTGCTTTGAATGCGATCGCAGTTGATTGTGTTGCTGATGCTGGAGTTATCCCTTTACCAAGATTACCCGGACTACCAGATAACGCCTACCACCACGATGGACAGTTAACTAAGCGTGAAGTGAGGGCAATCACCCTAGCAGCTTTAGCACCCACACCAGGGGAATTATTGTGGGATGTTGGTGCGGGTTGCGGTTCAATTTCGATCGAATGGATGCGGAGTCATCCTCGATGTCGAGCGATCGCGATCGAACAAAACTCATCTAGACTACTATATATTGCTGATAATGCCGCCACTCTCGGAACTCCAAATCTGCAAATTATTGAGGGTAAAGCGCCCCATGCCCTGAAAGACTTGTCAGCACCAGATGCCATTTTCATTGGTGGTGGGGTTACAGCAACGGGACTTTTTGATATTTGCTGGGAAGCGCTGCGGCCGGGTGGACGTTTGGTGGCAAATGTTGTGACGGTAGAGGGTGAACAAACTTTATTTCAATGGCATAAACGAGTCGGTGGCGATTTAACTCGTATTGCCATTCAGCGAGCGGAACCTATTGGTAAATTTTTGGGCTGGCGAGCAATGGCACCTGTGACGCAATGGGTAGTTGTAAAAGAGATTGGGGATTAGGGATTGGGTAATCAGTGGAAAAATTATAGAATTTGCTCTTGCCCTTCGCTCAAACTACCTATAGGACATTGCTCATCGGTTAAATCGGTCTAGTGAATATGACTCAAACAGAACAAAAACCAAAACGCTCAATAGCTGAGTGGGTAACATTCAGCGCCGCCTCACTTATCTTAGCCATCATTGTAAGCCTAGTGGGCTACACTTGGCTGAACGAAAAAAATCAACCTCCTATCCTTTCTGTCACTAAAAAACAAACAATCCGGGAAATTGATGGACAATTTTATGTTCCCTTTGAAGTTGTTAATAGTGGAGGAGATACAGCTGAGTCGGTTCAAATTATAGCTGAGTTACTAATTGACGGCAAAGTTATACAAACAGGAGAGCAACAGATTGATTTTTTATCTAGTGGGGAAAGAGAAGAAGGCGCATTTATATTTAGCCAGAACCCGAGCCAAGGTAAGTTAAATTTACGTGTTGGTAGCTACAAATTGCCATAGAGTGAAGATTTAAAACTGCACACATGGGCATCCCTTTATT
>JBGTMK010000125.1:0-6493 GCA_041743605.1 Nostoc sp. | reverse complement strand
GGGATTCGGATTGTGAATGATGATTGCGCTACAAAGGTTCCTGGCCTCTACGCTGCCGGTGATGCTGCATCACGGGAGTTTTTAGCCGGTTTAGCTTCTGGGGGTGGTGGCCCCAATGCTGCCTGGGCAATTTCTACAGGGCAATGGGCTGGAGTTGGGGCGGCGGCCTTTGCCAAAAGTCTGGGCGCTCATGCAAATGAACGGGTTGCGCGTCCTGCTGGTCAAGTGGGATTGCGGTCGCCTTTGGCGGGGCGTAGCCCATCGTCACCCTCACCCACTTCTGAAACATTCGATAGTGAGGCGATTGTGCGCGGTGTACAAGCCCAGATGTTCCCGTTGGAGAAGAATTACTTGCGTTCTGAGCAGGGACTTTTGGATTCTCTCGCCAAATTAGAAACGTTGTGGCAGCAAGTACAAGAAAACCCGAAACAAGATACAGTGCGCGATGTGGAATTTTCTCGTCGAGCAGCTGCTTTAACGGCTGTAGCACGATGGGCATATTTTAGCGCGTTACATCGCAAAGAAACGCGCAGCGAACATATTCGCATAGACTATCCCGAAACTGATCCAAATCAGCGTTATTACCAAGCAACAGGCGGCTTGGATAAGCTTTGGGTGAGGCGTGATTGGATTACGGATGCGATCGCTACACCACCAGTACAAACCACTCAAACCACACCTACTGTATCAAAGTTGTAGCAGGAGCATATCATGATCGAGCTTGTCAGCCATAAACTCTGTATCAATTGCAATTTGTGCGTCCAAGTGTGCCCTACCAATGTCTTTGACTCCGTACCCAACCAGCCACCTGCGATCGCCCGCAAGGAAGACTGTCAAACTTGTTTCATGTGTGAGGCATATTGTCCTGCGGATGCACTCTATGTTGCGCCTGAATCTCATACCGATATTGAAGTTAGGGAGGATGATTTAATTGAAAGTGGCATTATGGGTGAATATCGTCGCCTCTTGGGTTGGGGATATGGCAGAAAAAATAATAGTGAATTAGATACGGCTCATAAACTGCGCCAATTACCGCGTCCTTATCAAAGTTAATTTGGGTGTTTGGGGATTGGGGATTGGGAACTGGTTTTTATTCAGCACTTTCAAGCACTTTTTGGCGTAGTTCTGGAAATACTTTGGAGACTTTATTCAAGAGATATTCGCCATAAGTGCCGCGAAATTTGTGAACACTGGCTTTATCCCAGCGATCGCTTTTATCATCATTAACTACTACATCATTTAGTTCAATGGGTTTGACTTCAACGTTAAAGTTGGGATCAAAGAAAAAGGGAAATGATAGGCGATTACTCGTTGATAGGTTCTGAACGCGGTGGGGTGTTGAACGATACAGTCCTTGTGTCATGCGATCGAGCATATCCCCAATGTTGCATACGAATGAACCAGGAATAGGAGGTGCATCTATCCAACCAGACTTTGATTTGACTTGTAGTCCACCAACATTATCTTGTTTGAGAATAGTTAATACACCATAATCTGTATGTTCACCAACGCCCCATTCAGATTGAGATGATGAATTAGGAGGATAATTGAAAATCCGAAATAATATTAATGGGTCTTTTGTATAACGGTCTGCAAAGTAGGACTTTTCTAACCCCAAACTCAGAGCAATACCAGCCATGAGGATGTGTCCCAGTTTGGTCATTGAGTCTATATAATCCAGTACTGTTTCCCTAAATTGGGGAATATTTGATGGAAAAAGATTGCGGCCATGCATTGGCGTACTAGCTTTCACAAGTGGGTGGTCTTCTTCTAGTTCTGTACCAAAGTAAATACCTTCTTTTAAGTCAGGTCTACCTGATGTCAACTCGTTACCGACAGGGAAATATCCTCGCCATGCTCTACCACCAAGAGCCATACGAATCTTCAGTTTGGTTTCGACATCCTGCGCGAAGAACTGTTGGCTAAGATTTTCTAGTTTCTCTTGTAGTTTTTCATCAACTCCATGTCCGACGATATAAAAGAAACCGTAATCTTGGCACGCTTGTCTAATTTGGTCTGCAACTACTTTAGAAGAGTTGCTAGTTTGCGAAATCAGCGCACTAATATCAATTATGGGAACTTGTGAAAACTCTTTGTCTACAACTTGTAAGATTGTCATGCTCAGGTTCTCCTAGTTATGCGTAGACTAATATCTAGGCTACACAGAAAATTATATCGATAACCATAATGCTGGGGATGGCGATCGCTAACTAAAGTATTTTGAGTATAAATTTGTAAACTTTATTTTAAATACGGTAGTTTGATAGAATTGTAGTAGTATTATTTAAACAATTCTCATCATTTCTGCAAATAACAATAATTTACTGAACAAGGAGTAATTTATTGTCTACGCCAATTGCGTAAAATATTGTTAATTTAAGAACAAAAAATAATCCAGGAATATGCAGTACAATCAGCTAAGTAATAGTGACCTAAAAGTTTCAGAGATTTGTCTTGGCACAATGACTTATGGGCAGCAAAATACTACTGAAGAAGCCCACCAGCAGCTAGATTATGCCATTAAAGAGGGAATCAACTTCATTGATGCGGCTGAGATGTATCCAGTACCAACCAGTGCTGAAACTTATGGCTTAACCGAAACTTATATTGGAGAATGGTTAAAACATCAACAGCGAGATCAACTAATAATTGCTACTAAAATTGCAGGGCCAGGTCGCGGCTTTAAATGGCTACGTGATGGAGCTAAAGCCATTGATCGAGACAATATCAAGCAAGCTGTAGATGATAGTCTGAAAAGGTTGCAGACAGACTACATTGATTTATATCAAATCCATTGGCCAGACCGCTATGTTCCACGTTTTGGGCAAACAGTTTTCGACCCCACTCAGGTAAAAGAAACAGTTTCCATTACTGAACAACTAGAAGTTTTTGCTGATGTCATCAATGCAGGTAAAATTCGCTATATCGGCTTAAGTAATGAAACCCCTTGGGGCGTTGCACAATTTAGTCACGCAGCTAAACAATTAGGATTACCTAAAGTCGTCTCGATTCAAAATGCCTACAATTTAATCAATCGGATTTTTGATGGCGCTCTTGCAGAAGCAGTTTATTACGAAAACGTTCCTTTACTAGCTTACAGCCCTTTGGGATTTGGCTATTTAACTGGTAAATACCTCAACGGTAAACCAGAGAAAGCAAGAGTTACTTTATTTGAAAACTTTGGTCAACGATATTTAAAACCAAATGTTAGCAAAGCAGTAGCAGCTTATGTAGAAATTGCCAAACGCCATCAAATAAGTCCTGCACAATTAGCGATCGCATTTGTGCGGAGTCGTTGGTTTGTTGCTAGTACGATTATTGGTGCTACCACACTAGAACAACTCAAAGAGAATATAGAAAGTATCAATGTAGTTCTTGATAAAGATATCTTGGCTGAATTGGATTCAGTTCATACTCAATATCCGAATCCAGCACCATAAGAGTGCTGTTAGCGGTAGCGGGGCGTTTAGCCCGTGCTGAGTAGAGAGTGCTGGGTAGTTATTTTCCCCAGTCCCTAGTTCCCAATCCTAATCCCCTTAAAACTATGACGATCGCAACAGCATTAGTTGACCAAAATACTATTCGTCGCCGTGGTACTGGTTTAAGAGCTTATAATCCTGACAAGGTATTTAAGGGTTATACACTTTTTACACCACTTACAGGTAAGGGAGAAGTATATCTTCTAAACCTAGAAGGAGAAGTAGTACATCAATGGAATTTGCCATATTCACCGGGTTTATATGGTTATCTTTTACCCAATGGCAACCTTTTTTATAATGGTAAGACGCTAGATATTCCGCCCCATTTTCCCTTGTGGGCTGCCTTTAAAGGCGGCGTTGTCTTAGAAGCAGATCCCAAGGGAAATATTATTTGGGAATATAAACATCCAGATCATCATCACGACGGGCGCAGACTACGCAACGGGAACACGATTTTATTAGCTATTGAAAAGATACCTCAGTCTTTAATTCCCCGTATCAAAGGCGGTGTAGCAGGAACAGAAGCAAACGGTGATATCTATGCTGATGTACTTTATGAAGTTACTCCTGGGGGTGAAATTGTTTGGACTTGGCACGCCCATGAACACTTAGATCCAGATATTTTTACTATCACTCCCCAAGATCAACGACACGAATGGACTCATGGCAATACTGTAGGCGAACTCGCTGACGGCAATATTATAGTCAGCTTCCGCAACATCTCCACCGTTGTAATTATTGATCGCCAAACAGGAGAGATTATCTGGACACTTGGAGACGACATTTTAGCACAGCAACACTTTCCTAACGAATTAGCTAACGGCAATATCCTAATTTTTGACAATGGCGCACATCGTCGTCACACTGCGCTGAATTTCTCTCGTGTGATTGAAGTTAACCGTCAAACGAAAGAAATAGTTTGGCAATACAGTGACAACCCACCTCAAAATTTCTTCAGTTCTTATATATCAGGCGCACAACGTCTAGCGAATGGCAACACTTTAATTACAGAAGGTGCTTTCGGTCGCATATTTGAGGTGACAGTTACAGGAGAGATTGTTTGGGAATATGTCAATCCTCACTTTGCGGCGAGGAATCTTGGTGAGAAGTCAGCAGTAGCTAGTGGGGAGCAAAATTCAGTCTTCCGCGCTTTTCGTTATGCGCCTGAAGAAGTGCCTTGGCTGTAAAAAGGTAGGGAGCAGGAGGCTTTTGATTCGTAATTCTGCTAATAAACAAGTTTTAATTCATAGAGGAACATCAAGATGGCTGAAATCAAAATATATAGTGCAGTCGTTTGCCCTTATGCTCACCGTTCGCGTTTGGTATTGCAAGAAAAAGGCATCGACTTTGACTTGATTGAGATTAATTTGCAGAACAAGCCGGAGGGATTTACAGATATTTCTCCTTATGGGAAAGTACCAGCAATTGTACATGGTGAGCATAGAGTTTGGGAATCGGCAGTAATTAATGAATATCTCAACGAGGTATTTCCAAATCCACCGCTTTTGCCTAGCAGCCCCATTGCTAAAGCACAAGCTCGCATCTGGATTGATTTTGCTAATACTAGATTCGTCCCGGCTTTTTCTACTCTCTTGCGTAGTCCCGATATTCAACAGCAAGAAGCAGCTAAACAAGAGCTGTACAAACATCTGGAATTTATCGAGAATGAAGCTTTAGGGAAGCTATCAGGAGACGGCCCTTACTGGTTTGGCGAATCCGTCAGTCTGGTTGATTTCACCTTTTACCCCTGGTTTGAGCGTTGGGCTGCACTGAAGCACCATCGAGGCTTTGCACTACCAGAGGAATTTACTCGCCTACGTCAATGGAAAAAGGCTTTAAAACAACGTGATTCTGTGGTGGCGATCGCTAATAGTAAGGAGTTTTACATAGAGCGATATGCTAGATTTGCTACCCCTGTTGCTGCCTAGCACTGCTTTTTGGTAGTCAAAAGAATTGTATCTTTCCCTAAGTTTTCGCCGCCCAAAAAGATTTTGAGCGGCGAAAAACTAAAGATACTGGAGAAACTATGAATTTAGGTATAATCGCAAGTCTGCTATAAATTGGGCAACTTAATCCTGGGGGAAAATTAGCTAGATAGTAGTGAATCTTCTGTCACCAAGCTTGATCTGCGGAAATAGGAAGCAGAATTGAGTCCCATTGCGTTGCAATGTTGAGCGCACTTGCGGCAAATACTGGCACAGAACATCATTGTGGCATCGCTGCTCATTTGTTCACAAGCTAGGGCGGTGCGATCGCAAATTTGGGCGCACAAACTACAGGTGTTTCCCATAAACTCAGAGCCGTGATTAATCATGTTGACGCACATCATGCACATTTCTGCACAGTCCCGCAACATGGACATCATAGCCATATCCATATATTTACCACCCTGACTATTGCAGTATTTGAGGGTATCAATGCAAGTAGTTTGGCATTCAATAGAGATTTGTTTGCAAGCTTCCATTTCAGTGAGTATAGATTCGGTTGTCATCATAGAAATAGTCTCTTTGTTGTCGCCGTTAGTAATGTGGCTGGCTTAATTAGCAAGGTAAAACTTTATTTTTGAGAAATCAATAGATTCTGGAGTTCTAGCAATTTGAAGGCCCCTATACCTATATGCTTGATGTACATTAAGTGGCTTTTCATATTTAATTGGCAGCTACTTGGCTAAAATCCTTATTTATTAAGGGCTGAGACTCTTTTGTTAGTTATAGCGAATTACTTAATATCCAGAATTGACTGTCGGTTTGTTTGATTTGTCTGCCTACTAGATCGAAAAACAGTTGAGAGATAATACCGCTTTTATTTCCTAGCTCATAAACCGTCAAAGCTTTATCTAATAAGGATTATAGCTATATCCATCATTGAAACAACTCATTAGTTGAAAAAATGCTATGAGTATATTTTCTTATATTTCAGTAATATCAAATTTTCATGACTTTATTATTTATTAAACCATAGTTCATCCTGACTGAATTTAATTAAATTAGGACTTACGCATATAGTACGAAATG
>JBGTMK010000124.1:0-1532 GCA_041743605.1 Nostoc sp. | reverse complement strand
GAATGGAAAGCTGCTGGTAAACCTCCCTTTTCAACCTGGGTAGCCCGGACTATTTTTTTGCATTCCATCACTCAAGGTATATCTGCGGGGATTCGTCGCGCCGAATTAAATTTATCTTTGTTGACACCAGGGCTAGAAATTGGTTTTGTTGATACTGCCTTAGAAAGGTTGAGTGAAGTTGCTTGGTACTTGGAAAATGATCCAATGACAACTCTGGCTCGTTTCAAGGAAGAACCATCAATCAATAAAATTATTGCCGAAGAAAAAGCCCAAGTTGGAATTACCGAGGCGAAGGATGATTTACGAAGTCGCCGCGATGCCATTTTTGCTAATAGACTACTGACGTTAGTTATTGCACCAGAATCACCAGCAGATGTGGATGATGTATCGGATAGTATTGCCCTGTGTTTAATTGACTTTAACGAGGCGACTATTTCTGTAACCACTGAAGGGCCACCGCCAATGGTGGAGAAAATTTTTAATGAAACAGGTGAGTCGGGTAAGTTTCGTACTTTTAGAAATCGTTTGTTATTTTTAGTTGCCAACAAGCAAGAATTAGAACGAGCAATTGACAATGCTAGGGAGTTTCGGGCTATTCAAAATATTCTCAATTCTCCCAATCGCTTGCAAGATTTATCAGAAAATCAGCAAAAACAACTCAAAGATAAAAAAGGTTCTCTTGATTTAGGGGTAAGAGTATCTTTAACAAATGCCTACCGCCATTTATTTTACCCTGCTAATGACCCAGTAAAAGCTCCCAAGGGTTTGATGCACTATACTCTTCCCGCCCAAGATTCTAGCGATGTGAAGGGTAAAAATAATCAACAAGATGTCATCTTAAAAGCACTGAAAGATTGTCAAAAAATCCGTGCTGAAGAATCACCGCCCTATGCACCTGCTTATATTTTGCAGAAGGTGTGGCTGTCTGGGTTAAACCATTGGACAACTAAAGCATTAAAAGAAGCTTTCGCCAAAGATTTGAGTTTAAATATATTTGTCGATGCCGAAATCTCAAAGCTGCGAGATACCATCCGCCAGGGATTGCAGACTGGTAACTGGGATATGAAAGTAGGAGAAAAGCTGTTTATTAAAACCGACGATGGTAAAATTACCCTACCCGACTCCATAGAATTTTCTGAACGGATGGAACTCTACCGCCGGGGAATTCTGGAACCACCGAAACCCCGAGAAATTGAACTTAATGCTCAAGTCCTGTCCAGTACAGAATCGGTAAAACCTGTGCGGATACGCTGGAAAGCATCGGGGGCTTTGACGATTAAGCTGTATCAGGATGGGAATTTGGTTACAGGGGAGTTTCGCCCTAGTGATGAGTACGAAACAGCGATGCCTTCGGCGGGCTCCGCCTACGCTAAAACCACAACTTTCAAAATTATAGCTGACTACGGCAATGGCGAAGTAGAGGAGAGGGAAACCCCAGCAAGCATTTTAACCTACGGTACTGGTACACCCCGCACACCTAACGGTAGGGAAAAAATTGGCGATGACTGGGATGATTTATCTCTGTTTAAAGC
>JBGTMK010000123.1:0-3330 GCA_041743605.1 Nostoc sp. | reverse complement strand
GGCTGATGGAAATACTATCTCCGTTGCTACGTCGCACTGTCATACCTTGCATCAAGGTCAGAAAATTATCGAGTGGCGAAATATCACACTTAGCAGCATCAGCAGCTTGTGTTCGGTAATGCGTCGGAATCACAATTTTGGGATTTAACACTTGAACAGCCTGCTTTGCTTCTTCAGCATTGTAGGCTTTTGCACTGCCTCCTACTGGAATAAATGCTACATCAGGACGTCCCATCAGGATTTTTTGCTCAATGGAAATGGGTGCAGCGGCTCCGCCTAAGTGTAAGATGTTAATTCCACCTTGTTTCCAACTCCAAGCAGTATTTGAGCCAAACTGCTTACCACCTTTGCGATCGTGGTCTATAGCAATTCCTTGGAACTTAATGCCTTTAAACTCATAAACTCCTGGTTCGTAGATAAGTTTTGCATTTCCTGGTAGTACGTCTACAGCACCTTCATCCAGCAGTTGACTGCTAATCAGTACCAAATCTGCTGCAACTTTTGGCGGACGATACCCAGCGGTACAGCCGACTGCCCGAAATGGATTGACGAGAATTTTTGCACCGCCACCAGTAAAAAGAAAGCAAGTATGACCCAACCACTGAACTGATAAACCGCTAGATTGTGCGTCAGCTTGAGATTCAGAACCCAAGGTAGTAACTAAAGCTGTTACCAACCCCGCCCCAGCATAGCCCATCAACTGTCGTCGTTTCATTAATTATGCTCTTGACTGTAACTGTTCCAAAAAATTTCGCAATAACTGTTTTCCTGAAGATGTCAGGACACTCTCTGGGTGAAACTGGACGCCCTGAATGTGAGGATAGTTCCGGTGTCGCACTCCCATAATGGTGTTATCTTCAACCCAAGCGGTGATTTCTAACACATCTGGGCAAGTCTCACGTTCGATTACCAAACTATGATATCTGGTGGCGGTTAGAGGATTTTCTAATCCCCGGAAAACTCCCACCCCAGCGTGAGACACCTGAGAGGTTTTGCCATGCATCAATTCTGGAGCCGGAATTATTTTACCACCGAATACTTGACCGATGCTTTGATGTCCCAAACAGACACCCAAGATTGGTAACTCTTGTCCTAGCTGTTCAATCAATTCTAAAGAAATACCGGCATCTTCCGGGCGACCAGGCCCAGGAGAAATAACCACGGCTTCCGGCTTTAATGCCCGAATCTCATCTATGGATATCTTGTCGTTACGAAAAACTTTAATATCATCTGCAACTGGGAATTCTGCTGCCAATTCTCCCAGATATTGCACTAAGTTATATGTAAAACTGTCGTAATTATCGATAACTATAATCAAAGCTCATCACTCCTGGTTTTTAACACTCATTAGTTGCAAACAGCATAGACAAATATCTCATGCTATTTGTTTGCTAGGTGTAAAAATAACGCTGACGTGGACAGGTATATATAAAGCGGCTACTTTATGACAAGCCACTTCGTAAATTTTGAATTGTTTATAGTTCTGCAAAGGAAATCGGACAGAGTGTAATTCTCTTACCGAGTCGCTTGGCGATGCCTGCGGTAAATGCTCGCCTCCGCAAATCACTTCTACAAAGCTGATATAATTAACGTTACCAGAGGAGGGAGCAATAGCGTACCAGCTACTAGTACCGCTACTAAAGCAGAGACAAGTACTGCACCCGCCGCACAATCTTTAGCAATTTTTGCCAGATCATGGTATGTCTGCTTAACGGTTAAGTCCACAAGGGACTCGATCGCTGTATTTAGTAACTCTAAGGCCAAAACTAAACCACTAGTTATACCAATTACCGCTATTTCCACAGCTTGCAGATGTAAAAAAACGCTTAAAGCGATCGCCATTGCACAAACACTTACGTGGATGCGAAAATTACGTTGAGTTTGAAAACTATAGCTGATTCCAGCCCAGGCATATTTAAAACTAACAAATAAATTAGAGGCTACTTTCCAAGAGAATTCCCGTTCGTTAGACACAAGTGTTTGTAACGAGGTAGGCGTTGGTGATGGAGAAATTTTTTGGGACATAGACTTAATAAATACAAAGATAGAGTTGCTACAGTGGGAATATTCGCCAATCTTAATGGCAGAATTAACTTTGAGGCAATCTTTAGGCAATTTTCCACAGAAGTATTATAAAAGTATTACCCAAAATTAACATTAAGGATACGCGAGTTGCTGCTATTCTATGTCAATAGCAATACCTATTGCGGTCAGCAATATCACTTGCTGTTCTAACATTCGCTCCAAACTTTCTTCATCAGGATGATCCCAGCCCAACAGGTGCAATAAACCGTGAGCAGCTAACCAGGCTAACTCAGTTTGTAAGCTATGTTCTTGTTGTTGAGCTTGACGCTGTGCTGTGTCTACAGACACAATAATATCACCTAGATATAATGGCACAGAGGTCAGCATTTCTTCGCTTTGAGGAAAATCCACCTCCAAAGCAGCAAAGGCTAAAACATCTGTAGGCTTATTTTGTTGACGATACTGAGCATTCAGTTCTTGAATTTGCGAGTCATCTGTCAAACGCAACCCGATTTCATAACTTGGCGCTGACGGAATCTGAGGGTGAAGTATTTCCAACCAGTCATTAAACCAATTTTCCCAAGTTTCAGGAGTAATTCGGGCATGGGTGTCACCAATTTTTACGGATGTTGTCGGGGACAACTCGTAAAAATACTCCTCCACATATAGTTCAACTCTCAGGGGCACACAGTCTCCTAGTCTGAGGTTTAGGGTTTGTCTTAGTGAGTGAGGTAAGCAAGACCAACAAGGAGAGCTAAAAGCCCTACAGCAGTCAATGCAAAATGCTTTAGGGAAGTTGCACCCTTCCGCACCATGTTTCGCATGGCGAGTTTTACGTAGCTAGGTTGAGGTTCTGATGAAGGAGAGTTGCTCATAAGTTTTTGTCTACAGACTCTTTTATAACTGTAACAGTTGGTCTGGGATAGAATGGCGATCGCCTGTATATTGCTGAGAAATTTATCAATAAAGGCAGGAGGCAGGAGCTAGAAGGCTTTTATTGTTTTACCTCAGTTGAGGATTATTCAAACCTCTCCTGAAAAAGCAGCCCCAAATTTTCAATTTGGTGGGGGTCTTAAACCCAATACCCGTTTGTTTAGTTTAGTCACGGCAGGAAACAGATAGCACGGCGTTAGCAAGTCAGTGAGCGTCGGGCAGTTTTCCTCCTGCCTCCTGCCCTCTGCCTTCTGCCTTTCCTGATAACAAGTAGTAAGTAATGTTAAAAACAATTTACTTACTACTTGTAAATAACCCTCAATTATGAAGGAGTGTTTTCTACTAGTTTATTTTCTTGGCGCAGATAAGCTT
>JBGTMK010000122.1:0-3901 GCA_041743605.1 Nostoc sp. | reverse complement strand
ATGTCGAAATATTCTCAAACATATTAAACAAGGAGAAGCTAGATATGCAGAAATTGAAGGAAAGATAGAAGAGTTATATCAAGACTTAGGTTTACGCTGTCCACCTATATCCAAACATCAAATAACCTCACAATCTGAAATCAAATCTCAAGATATTGAGCCGAAAAAACGAAAAAAATTAGTGGGAATTCGTAAGCCCAGACGAGATTCAATAGGGAGCGAAAATGCAGTTTGACAAATTAACCTTATATCGAAGTTATGATTTGCATACTCCAGATATCCCAGAACGTAGTGTTTTATATTTTTTAGAGCCAATTAATGTTGGAGCTATTGAATGTGAAAGTTTAATTAGTTATCTCATTCGTTTAGCTGAGGTTCATTGCGTTACTCCGGATAAATTAATCAAGCATAAAATCTACCCATTTTTTTGGGGGCATGATGACTTATCGGGATCTTGTAAGGGAATTGTTGGTAGGACTTTTACAAATCGTTCTCATATCAAGTTACTAAACTTTAGTGGTTGGTATACATCTAAATTAGTTGAATCTCTAGAAATTCTCACTTTACGTAGTGATTTAACCTGTCTAACTATGATGTACTGGCATGAATTAATAACTTATGTTTATTTACTTCGTGATTGCAAAGCTTGGTGCCCTTTATGCTACAGCTCTTGGCATCAAAATAAATTACCTATATACGAACCATTACTTTGGTCTTTTGAGCCAGTTGCAGTATGCCCCCAACATCATTATCCTCTAATTACACAATGTCCTCATTGCAATCATAAATTACCTATCATAGCTCCTAACTCGCGGACTGGATATTGTAATCATTGTGGAGAATGGTTAGGAAATTTAGAGAAATATCATATCAAATCAGATGGATTATATCACTCAGAAATCGCATTACAATCAGAGCTAATTAAGATTCTTGGTTCATTAATCGCTTTTAACACTAAAGTATTTGAGTCGGAAACTACAAGATTTTACAGACAAATTATTGCATATTTTCAACTGAAAGAATTATCAAGCCTAGAATTATCAAACCATCAAATTTCTCAAAAACGAATACATAAATGCATGAGCCATATAGAACATACTATTGCAGATTTCTGGAAGCTATCATCTAGAGTAGCTTTGGAAAATGCTTCAAAACACGTTTAAACGCACAAGATTATTGTGCATGAATTATTTTTTTGATTTCTAAAATTGTTTTCTTGTAACCATAATTTGTCCGATAGACGATTGGAAGCATATAGTGTCCTTTTCTGCCAAGTTATCGTTCCAGTGACACTTGCATACAGGCATAGAGTTTGAGCAGTTTAGTTTTCCTTTATGCTATTTTTTTGACGTTCTTGGAAGGTAAACTTGGACATCAATTTTTGGAAGGTAAAGGTGGACAACATGTCCAAAATCTTCTTCAAGTCACACCTACATTCTAAATTAATTGCGAATTGCGAATTGGTTTTATCTTATTCTTGGTCTGTAATCTCCTCCATATCCTCATAAACACATTGGTAATTATTATCATGAAATGTAATTTTTGTTGTTTCACCACTCGATACGACAGAGTTGAGAATGTTTGACCCCCAATAGTCAGCATATTGCGAAGAAACATAAAAGCCAACAATTGTTAATCTATTTCTGTTATGAACAGAGAAATCACGAATATCGTTTGCTAAAGATTGTTGGCTAGCTACTGATAGGGTTGATAATGCTAAGGTAGCACCTATTAAAGTGTTGCGAAGTTGGGTCAACATTGTACAAATCTCCTAAAGTTAAATAAACTCTGCTGAAAATACGCTTGGTAAGTTCTGTTTGAAGAATGAGTCATTGCATATTCATGCGTTTATATATCTCCTCATTCACAGTTGATTAGTGGCGATATTTACAGATTACAGGTGACAAAAATAAAAATATCTCTCTTTATGCGAATGAGGAAGGCAGTCAATAAATATATAAAAACCCCTATTCATTCCAAATAGGGGTTCAACTTTTCATAATGAAATTTATATCTTTTTTCTGAAATCAAACTTCCGAAGAAGTTTAAAGAACATTTAAGGCTGGAAAATTAACTGCTGTAATTAACAATTGTTTCCATTAATTCAACTTCCGAAGAAGTTTAAAGGGCTAGGGCGTGTTTTCAAACTCGTTATATCCTAGAAAAAAGGCGATAGCTGTATAGCCATGATCAACCGAGGAGACTTAAGTAACGAGCAATGGGAGAGGTTAAAGTCGTTACTACCATCAGAAAAACCACGAACAGGTAAGCCAAATCATGCAACGCAATATTGTTGAACGCGCTATCAATCGACTCAAACAGTTTCGCCGCATCGCTACCCGATATGAGAAACTTGCTGCAAATTATACAGCTATGATTACGATCGCCTCCATTCTCTTGTGGTTATAGTTTGAAAACACGCCCTAGGCTCTAAAAACCTTATCTAGAGCTAATCCTACAACAGATTTTCGGGGCTTCTAAACAGGGAATAAATGTGGAAAAACACAGATGGAAATTCTTACTGGATAAAGCTACTGGGGCTGTAAACGAAAGAATAAGGATTTCAGGCTTTGTGCTTCAGCCCCGAAACAAGTCAAAAGCTAAGTTTTCCTTATATAGAAAAACGTGCAAATTCTATTTGCCTAACTATTACATAAAAATAAATTATACTTTGATTTTCAACTGTTGTAATTACCTAAAATTCCTTCACCGATTGTCTTCACCCTCTGCACCAACTCTTCTGGAGTTACCACCTTCACACCTCCACCAAAGCCAACAATCCATCTCCACAAATCAAAATCATCTAATGTCCATTTAGGAAATATTGCTTGAAAACGATGGGGGAAATTGCGATCGCCAGTTCTAGCCAAGCAAAATAGAGACTTGGGCAAATTACTCCTTGTCTTCTGAATCGGTGGAGACATTTTCATGTGCGCGAACCGTTTTGTCCCCTCGGTAATAAAGGGATAAATCCGATCGTTAAACCAGAGTTCCACTGTCACACAGACTTGCATTCGTTCTTGTTGATCTGTACTGAGAAACAGTTTTTGGTCAGTACTGCTATTTCCTAAGTACATCCCCGCACCAGATTTAAATAATTTTTGTAACTTGTGTAACACCTTTTCTTGTGCTTCTCGGCTGCGTTGTTGGGTTTGAGGTTTACCTAAAAACAATCTATCCAGACGTTCAAATCGCAGTAAACTAGATGTCTCACCGCTCACACACTCATAACCCAAGTACCAAGCAAAATTGGAAAACACCATTTGCAATGGATAGGCTAAGAAAAAGTCTTTTTCATCCCCTTCGTATCTACCCACACCTGCAAACCGTTGTAATTCCAACAGCCTTCCTTCGATAATTGCCGTTTCCAACTGGGTGAGATTATTACTTAAGGCGCTACTATGGAGATGCTTGGGGTCTACGATGGAACTATTAGCGATCGCTCTCACTGGATAAATATTTTCAGTATTTTCAATAATATGTGTTTGTAACAACCGTTGTTTAAATGTTTCGTAGATTGCTAAGGCTTGGGGGTCATTTAAACTGTTGGCTTGGGATTGAATAATATCAAAGACTTTGATTAATTCTGGTTTAGAAAGGATGCCTGTACCAGCAAAATAACCGTGACGCATAGGAAACTCAGGTAATATTTTATAGGGTTTTAAAACTTTTTCAATATCTTTACGAATTCTATCTTTTTCTTGACGATAGTTGTCAATTACCCCCGCTTGTGCAAGAGATCGAAGTAAAGTGTTCAAACTACCTACACCCATGTCAGCTAAAAAAGGGTAGTGGAAAATAAAGCGGATTGTCCCGATTAAACGTCCAAAAACTTTTTTGTCTGAGTAGGAGTGTGTTGCACTTAAAGATATCAACTTATCAGGCTCAAATTTTGGGAAAT
>JBGTMK010000121.1:0-4089 GCA_041743605.1 Nostoc sp. | reverse complement strand
GCTATGGCTTGAAGATGTTTCTGGATTTTTTTCTGATTAGCTGGTTCCATTGTTGTTGTGAAAATTGATTTCTTCCTATATTTTCATTGATTTTGCCACTATTCAATAGTTCATATGTTCTAACAAAGTTGACATGCTCCCATGATGACAAGCATCAATAGTCCAGAACGCCACCATATAGGCAACAATAATAGCGGAAACAAAAAGTACATTTGCCATTCTGTTGCAATAGTCCACATAGGTGAGTTGATCGTTATGTATGTATGCTCACCAAAATTGTGGACTAATAGCAGGTGAGATATGACATCAATCAAAGAAAATTTCGGTGAAAATGAGCCGATTCCAGCTACTTCATTCCATTGAAATCCAGTAAATTTCTCGAAGATAAAAACAACTGCTCCTATTAACAGACAGATTAATAAAGCCATGTAGTACGGGGGTAAAATTCGCCGCGATCGCCTCTTGAGATAATTGATTAAATTTCCTGGCAAATGACCATTTTCAGAACGAGCTACTGGCAGCATCAAAACATAGCCAGAAAGTACAATAAAACTGATGACACTAAATGCACCATATTTCATAGCCCTAACAAAAAAGAACCAATGTATAGGCAATTGCTCTCCAATCCCTGGTTCAACGTGAACAAGTACAACATACAGAGATGCTAATCCACGTAAGCCATCCAAGTAAGGAAGATGGAGTCTCTTTTCAGTAGGTTTTTCTGTGATTTTAGTCATTCAGTTAATCTCATACTATGGTTTTGCTGATAGATAGATTTCCCTCTGGTTAATGTGTTTAACAATGCTTAAATTTTCTGTTATGTTCTATTGCCAAAGATTATGCATCAAACTAGTAAATGGCAGCCTGTGTTCAGAGAAAACTACCCAGGCAAACCTTATAAAAACTTAGTTTTAAGATGACATAGGTAATTCTGTAGACTTGGCAAGTTCTTTACCATCACGGCTTTTAATTACTCGTGCTGGTATACCCACAGCTACCGAGAATGGAGGAATATCTTTAGTAACAACAGCACCAGCACCAATAACACTACCTCTACCAATGGTGACACCATCTAATACTTTCACCCCATGACCTAACCAACAGTCATCCTCAATCACGATCCCCTTACAAGTAATACCTTGATATTTGATTAGCTCTGTTGGATCTGCAAAATTGTGATTATTAGCATATATTCCAGTATGAGCTGCAATTAAGCAGTGTTTGCCAATTTTGATGTCTCCAGGGCCAGCAATACAAACACTAGGCCCAATAAAAGTATCTTGATCGATATCGATACAAGTATTGTTTAGTGCCCCGATCATAACGTTACGCTCAATAACAACTCCATTTTTTAGATTAATCCTATTGTTTTCGTGTCCTTTCCCATCGATGCGAACACCTTTAAAAATATAAACTCCATTCCCAATTTCAATAGCATCAGTACTAATAAATTCAACGCCGTCTTGAATATAAACTGAGATACCTATCTGGGAAAAGATAGTACGATATAGCAAATTACGTAACTTTACACCCCCAAAAATTGTTGGGATATCACCTAATAAGGTAGTTAACAAAAGTTCTTGAAATCGCTTTAGTTTTGAAAAATATTTCAAGTTATTCATGTTTTTGTTATTCCCAGCTAAGTTGTGAACTTGGAGATTTTTAGAATGTGAAATGTCTAAGGAAAGACATACTGTATTTGAGTCTTAATATATACCATCTATATTTCTATATCTGCATTTTGAGATTACAGATTAATGCAAAAATAAGATAGCTTATTGGAAAACCCCAAGACAAGCTCTAAGATTAGAAGCTACTAAATACAGGTGTTATTCAATTGTTCGATATAGCTATACAAGAAATGCTGTATCTGTTTACAAGCAAATTCTGTAATTACAGCAGTTTGTTACAGTCTAGATTCTGCTGTTTAATTTAGTATCTGTACTAGTTGAAAATAAAATTAGAGAAAATACTTTTTTATATTCGGAACTGATGAATACTGAAGCTTAATGCTTTACCACAACATCAAATACCTAACTCTCGATGTGTATTAGTTAGCAATTTGACAAGCTACTATAATTCAGATATTCAGTCATCAAATATCAAAGTAGTTATTTCAATTCAATTACATCTGTTTATGCTGTTCCAAAGTCGGCATCAAATTTACTAACTGCCATCAAGATGTAATTGTCGAATTCCTCATAAAATTTCCAAGCAAGTACAAGCACATTAAATTTAGGGGGGAGTATCTCCAACTTCAGCCATCACATTGAAGTTAACCATTGGAGCAAATAAATAAATACTTCCCCGATTACTATAACGGCTTCCTTGCAGCCAGTTTTTAGAGTCTGCTGCTGTTGTCATCATTACGTACACAGAGAATTTAGATATTCACCAAAGCGCCTTTATAGTGACACAACTAGTGTGCTTTCACTATCCTAAAAGAGAGTTACAAAATTATTGTCAAGAAACAGTAAAGTTTCAACTATAAATATAAAGATTTAAAAATTAGCGTAATTTTATAATCAGTAATTTGCTGATTTAAGACATTAATGATACTAGCTATAAGTCTCTATTAATTAAATAGATAACTACTATAAATCAGAGTAAATACAGATATAAAAAAGCGATCAGTATTCTATTTTTAGTGCTTTATTAGACTGTAAATTTTACTGTTAATTCATGATATTAAGTATTTTCAGTAACCTGTCTAATCAGGCTTCTGCTTTATTAGAACAGAATTCAGGAGTCAGCCAGAATTGGCTAAACGCCTCGCTACTGCTAACAGAATTGAATTCTGTACGACTGGTGGATAGTGCAGCAGTAGCGAATCTGTGATAGCGCAGCGTAAAGCCTTCTCTTCTCCTTCTCCTATCGGAAACACTACAGCACTTCTGGTAGCTATGAGGTACATCCTCAAAGCTGAAAGCTATGCTAGGAGAGGGGCAGAAAAACTGTATTGTATAATAACGCGAAGGAGAGGCTTGTCTGCGACACGCTACGCGTACCTTGCTTCTCCGTAGGCTACGCTTAGAGCGAGTATTTTCGAGTCGCGTCTCTTGCCTTAACCGAACAGTATTGGTAGGCAGAGTATCTCCGGCTCGGCTGCTGAATTCTAACTTCTGAATTCTTCTTCAATTGGCGTTCTTTGTATTAACCACCAGCGACAGCTGGGACAATACTTACTTCATCACCATCTTTTAGAGTTGTGTTTATGCCATCTAAGTGGCGAATGTCTTCGCTATCGACATAAAAATTTACAAACCGACGTAACTTACCTTGTTCATCGCACAATCGGGATTTAATCCCAGGAAAGCTTTTTTCTAAAGAGTCCAATAATTCAGCAATGGTGCTACCGCTGGATTCTAGAGTAGCTTGATTATTAGTAAAACTCTGAAGAGTCGTAGGAACTAAAACTTTTACAGCCATAGAAGTACAAAGTGAGGAATTAACAGTGAGGAGTTAGAAATAAAGTTAAGAGGAAAGAGTTATGAATCAAAAAACTCATAACTCCTAATTCCTAACTAAACGAGGACTTGTTGCCATTCCAAGCGATCCAAAGTACGCGATCGCTCCAAGGCACGTTCAAAACTATCTAGTTTAGCATCAATAGTCAAGGGTTCGCCAACGTAGCCTTGGATTGCTTCTTGGGTTTTCAGACCATTGCCGGTGATGTAAATCACAGTAGTTTCATCTGGGTCAATCTTGCCAGCTTCTACCAGTTTTTTCAAAACGGCAACGGTTGTACCACCTGCCGTTTCTGTGAAGATGCCTTCGGTTTCTGCCAGCAGCTTGATGCCATCAATAATTTCGGCATCATTGACTGATTCAATGTTACCACCAGTCTTCTGAGCTAACTCCACAGCATAAATGCCGTCTGCTGGGTTGCCGATCGCTAGCGATTTAGCAATTGTATTCGGTTTAACTGGCTTAATAAAGTCACGTCCTTCTTTGAAGGCTTGGGCGATGGGTGAACAACCCTCAGCTTGAGCGCCACTGAAACGAACGCTCTTGTTTTCTACTAAACCAACTTCTATAAATTCTTGGAAGCCTTTATAAATTTTGGTAAATAGTGAACCAGATGCTAAA
>JBGTMK010000120.1:0-12035 GCA_041743605.1 Nostoc sp. | reverse complement strand
AGGAACTATACAGGTCACTTCTGAACTAGGTAAAGGTAGTTTATTTACTGTGCAACTACCTAAAAACATTTAAGTGAATACCTGCATTTTGTACCTCACTTACTTGCAAACTGCTGTATGTGGGACGATAGTTTTACTTTTTTAACTTCATCTATATATAATATATGACGTGGAAGAAGTATTTGCTAAAAAGCCAGGGTTTGGCAGGATAAATAAAACCGGGTTCTTAATGTTCAGATAGAAGCGCAAGTAGAACCCCAAAAGCCAGTTGCATCGAACTTTATTCGTAATTCGTAATTACCTGTTCGCAAGGGTTTCAAGCATTTCCAATGGGTGGTTTATTTACGCCGTGCTGTACTAGTACCATATATGAATCAATATTCATATTATTCTATGGATAGTAGAAATAACTATTTTACAGAGTTATTATTCAGCCTGTTAATGCCTGAAAAACGTGTATGCACCCTGGAATAATACCCAGGGTCTTTTTTTTGTAAAAGTTTAGATAAGCGAAAGATAGACTCTCATCGGAGTCAAGGTAAATTCAACGTCGTGTTATACATCAGAATCTAGAATTTTTCTGCAAATTTATACCTAGCTAATTGAATATAAGTTTTTATAATAGTTGTACACATCTTCTAGGAAGATAAACTGAATTTAATAGAATTCTAAATTAACTAGATATAGTAAATACTTGGTATATATGGAGACTTTACTTCAGACTAAGCCTTTTTCATTCTTTACGTGTATTTTTAGATATTTATTATTTTTGCCAAGTGAGTAAGTAGCAGATTCCCAAATATTTATACACATTCTCTAGGATGATGATCTGTAATATAGAGTAGAACTAAATTAATTTAGTACGTTGTTAAGCACAGCAATTATTGAGGTTTGGTTCGCTACCAAACCTTTTTTTTAGCCAGCGATCAGGAAATGATATATCAGATTTCAGAATATTTGGACACAGCCTATAGGAAGATGAACTAAAGTAAGAGTCAGTCTAAATTAATCTTGGTGTAGTAAATGCTTGGTATATATAGAGGCTTGGTTTAACCAGGCCTTTTATTATGACTTATCAGGTAATGATGTATCAGTCTTCAGGGTATTTGGATACAGTCTATAAGAAGATGAACTAGATTAAGAGTCAGTCTAAGTTGATTTGCAATGTCTGCTTAAGCACTAAGTATAAAATGGGGACATGATATAACTAGCTGATTGCAAAATAATCATCAATTTTATGCAGAAAGTGTATTACTACGGATTTACCATAGCTCCAGAGATGCAATTCTAATATGAGGGAATAAAGATGGATACCCCTGGTCAACGCCAGGGGCTTTTTATTTGGCCAGCTACGCCTTAAATGTCAACACCCGAATCACCTGGGTGAAAGTCAGGCGTGGCACAGGCACGACAAACACATCCACCTGACGGGTGGCGGACGCTTGCCAAATTCGCTAACTGCTTCAGTGCCTTAGCTTCTACGGGAAAATCTTCCGGTGGATAATTAACTAGACGAACTGAATAAGTGGAATTGTTATAAGTTACATCTAAACCTTGCCGCTCTAAAGCACGCAAGAGACGTTTCAGATTTTTTGGCTGCATGAAAACTCCAAATAGAGTCTTAAAAAATACCCTTCGTTGTGAAGAAATGAGGAGACTTAGGTTCAGCAGCCGCGTCTCAAGTGGTGCGGAGGGTTGTTTTCTCTACAATTCTGAGAAAACAACAGGTTAATTCTGACTAATGTGGTTATATAGCCTTAATAACACACACTTTCAGCAGATGACAAGTGTTTTGTAGTACGTTGTATTTTTGATGGGCAACGGTTACTCAGTTCACCCGAACTTGTAAAGAAATTTGAAGTTTAGCGAAAAACTTTTAAAAATCTCTAGACTCTCCAGCCGGCTAGAGAGTCTAGGATGAATTCAAGACGACTCTCTTTCCAGTTATTTCTGACTGTTGACAAATGTCCTTCAGTCATCCAGCTTAGTCTGGCAAAGTTATTCATTTTATCCCGTAAATCTATGACTCTCCAATTCACAGTTCCCAGTATGTCTTGTTCTGTTTGTGCAAGCAAGATCACCAAAGCACTTCAGGCAGTCGATGCTAATGCTAGCGTTCAGGCTGATCCAACAACCAAGCTTGTCAGTGTAGAAACTCAAGCATCAGAAACAACAATTAAGGAAGCATTGGCTGCTGCTGGCTATCCAGTTGCTAATTAATTCGTAATTCATAATTCGTAATTCGTAATTATTGGAGAAGCACTCGCGTGTAATTTTCTTTATTGGCGATCTTGAATTAGTTGGGGTTTAAATCTCCAAATAATTTAATTACGAATTACTTTAAGATCCTCCCACATCAATCACAGCGGTTCATCTAGTTATGGATACTCTCACACTCAAACTTCGAGGCATGAGTTGCGCCGCTTGCGCTAACAACATCGAAAAGGCAATTCGCTCTGTTTCTGGGGTAAGGGACTGCAACGTTAATTTTGGAGCAGAACAAGCTACCATCAAGTACGATCGCTCTTTAGCCAATTTGGATAAAATTCAAACTGCGATCGCATCTGCGGGATACTCTTCTTACTCACTCCAGGAAGAATTGCTCTCTGAAGAAGATGATGCAGAAAAAGCGAATAGGCAAGCATTACAACGCCAACTCTCCCTCAACGTAGTAATGGGAAGTGTAATCAGCATTTTCCTACTTTTGGGGTCGTTGCCGATGATGACTGGGCTGAACTTACCCTTAATTCCAAGTTTTCTTGAGAATCCTTGGGTGCAGTTAGTGCTGACAACACCCGTCGTCTTTTGGTGTGGTGGATCTTTTTATCGGAATGGCTGGAAATCTCTCAAGCGCCATACGGCGACGATGGACACGCTGATTGCTTTGGGTACAAGTGCAGCCTATCTATATTCTTTGCTTGTCACTGTTTTCCCAAAATTTTTTATTGCTCAGGGCTTGATACCTCATATTTATTATGAAGTTGCCGCAATAGTCATTACCTTAATTTTGCTGGGGCGGTTGTTAGAAAATCGCGCTAGGGGACAAACTTCTGAAGCCATCCGTAAACTCATTGGATTGCAAGCCAAAGATGCCAGAGTTATCCGTGATGGTGTGGAAATTGATGTTCCCATCGCCGAAGTCAGAATTAACGATGTAATTTTGGTGCGTCCCGGTGAAAAGATTCCCCTAGATGGCGAAGTGATTGCAGGTGCTTCGACGGTAGATGAAGCGATGGTGACTGGTGAAAGTTTGCCAGTTAAAAAGCAGCCAGGAGATGAGGTAATTGGGGCGACGATTAACGGTGCGGGTGCTTTTCAGTTTCGGGTGACACGAGTTGGAAATGATACATTTTTGGCTCAAATTGTCAAACTAGTGCAACAAGCACAAGGTTCTAAAGCACCTATTCAGCGCTTGGCAGATCAGGTGACAGGATGGTTTGTACCAGCGGTGATTGCCATTGCGATCGCAACTTTTGTCATTTGGTTTAACTTCACTGGCAACCTCACCCTAGCCACAATGACAACGGTAGGTGTACTGATTATCGCTTGTCCCTGTGCTTTGGGTTTAGCTACCCCCACTTCTGTAATGGTGGGGACGGGTAAAGGTGCAGAAAATGGCATTTTGATTAAAGGCGCTGACAGTTTAGAACTAGCACACAAAATTCAAACGATCGTTCTAGATAAAACTGGCACTTTGACTCAGGGGAAACCGACGGTTACAGACTTTGTGACTGTCAACGGCACAGCTAATGGTAATGAAATCAACCTTTTACAGTTAGCAGCAACGGTGGAACGAAATTCTGAGCATCCTTTAGCTGAAGCGGTAGTCAAATACGCCCAATCTCAAGAAGTGAGTTTAACAGAGGCAGAGAACTTCCTAGCTAATGCAGGTAGTGGAGTCCAAGCAGTTGTTGCAAATCAGCTTGTGCAAATTGGTACACAACGCTGGTTAACAGAACTTGGAATTAACACCATAACTCTCCAGCAGTATAAAGATGTCTGGGAAGCCGCAGGTAAAACAGTCATTTTGATTGCTGTAGATGGCGAACTACAAGGAATAATGGGTATTGCCGATGCCCTTAAACCTTCGTCAGCAGCAGTGGTGAAAGCCTTACAGAAGTTAGGTTTAGAAGTTGTAATGCTTACCGGAGATAATCGTAAAACTGCTGATGCGATCGCTCTGCAAGTTGGCATCGAGCGAATCTTTGCTGAAGTGCGTCCAGATCAAAAGGCGGCGATTATTCAATCTTTGCAAGGGGAGATAGAGAAATTTCCCAAATCTAAAATCCAAAATCTAAAATCTAAAATTGTCGCAATGGTAGGTGATGGCATAAATGATGCGCCAGCCCTAGCACAGGCTGATGTGGGAATTGCCATTGGTACAGGAACAGATGTTGCGATCGCAGCTAGCGATATCACCCTAATTTCTGGAGATTTGCAAGGAATTGTCACAGCAATTCAACTCAGCCGTGCCACCATCAACAATATCAAGCAAAATCTCTTCTTTGCCTTTATTTACAACGTGATTGGTATTCCCATTGCGGCGGGAATTCTGTTTCCCATCTTTGGTTGGTTACTCAATCCAATTATCGCCGGCGCTGCGATGGCTCTTTCTTCGCTCTCTGTCGTTAGTAATGCCCTCAGATTGCGTAACTTTCAACCAAAAACTATCTCATAATTTCAGGGTAATTTAGCAAATGTTCAGTAAAAAAATGCTTTGGGGAAGCCTGATAGCTTTAGTCCTGCTCACTGGAACATCAGGTGTAACATTAGCAGAAATGCCACCCCACTCGTCAGAACAAACCAGTCAATTCCAGCGCATTGAGCAACCTCTGGGTTTGAAAGTCGGGGTTGCGATCGCAGGTTTCGCCTTTATCGGACTAGAATTGTGGTGGTTTCTTCTCTATAAAAGTTCCGAGTCCTAAATGAGGAACGAAGAAATTACTTTATTTTTTAATTTTGAATTCCGTCTTGCAGTACTAGTAGTATCTCAAGTTTAAATTGATGAGTAAACGGGAGCATCCCAATTTTGCAAATTGACTAAGATAACAGATTGTCATTGCGAATGAAGCGAAGCGAAATGAAGCAATCGCAAGGTCTTGGTGTTGCGATTGCAACTCTTGGAGACGCTACACGAACGCTCCATTTGATTACGCTTGCAATGACAAAATATGTTTTTACACATTTGGGATGCTGCCGAGTAAACAAGTTTGTAGTAAGGACTTTAGTCCTTGTTTTCTAATAATTAAATTCCTTACCACAAACACTAAAAACTAGTTTGACAAAGTACTAGTTTTTTGAATAATCGGACAAATTGTCTTCTCATGGTGATCGCTCATATTCTTCCAGCCTGAAAGTAATCCCTTTATTTCAGAGCGTAAAGTTAACAGCTGATCAATTTGCTGATCAATCTGCAATACCTTCTCTTCAAGCTTTTCTTTAATGTCACCACAGGGAGTTTGCCCTTGGTCATAAACCTGAAGAATATTTCCAATTTCTTCTAGGCTAAGACCAAGATTTTGCGCTCTTTTAATAAATGCTAGACGAGTTATCACATCCAATGAAAACTGGCGAAAGCCTCCCTCTGTTCGTCTTGATGAATTGATTAAGCCTAAACTCTCGTAATAACGAATTGTTCTGATGGGGATTCCAGTTAAATCTGTTACTTGACCAATTAAAAGCAGTTTTTTATCTTGAGTTAACACGGTAGATTTTCCCAAACTCTGTAATTATTATTACATATTTTACTAAAGATTAAGTTCTCTGAGAATTTAACAAAATATTTACATCAGTAGTTAAAATTTTTATCTAATTAGAGATTCTACTAAGTTTTAATTTTTCTAATCTCCATTCTAAATGGATATTTGCTTATTTAAGATGATATTTAATTGGCATAAATTTGTCATTTTTAATCAGAAATACACAAAATCATACCTTTTTTATTTTATCTATTCATTAGGTAACTGTTTGTCATGGTACTGAAAGTAACTGTTTTGTTTTAGTTCCCATGTTACTTCTAGATCAACTGCTTCACTTCAAGTGAAACCATAAAAATGAATCTCAACTCGCAGACTTCTAGCTCAATCCGTAAACCTAAAATTTTCAATAATCCAGAGCGTTTTATTGAGGGATGGTATTGGTTAATACCCTCTCAAAATCTGCGGGTGGGTGAAGTAAAACCTATCACGATTTTGGGCAGAGAACTAGTTATTTACCGTGGTAAAGATAAAAGAGTAGTTACCCTTGATGCTTATTGTCCACACATGGGCGCTCATCTTGCTGAAGGCAAAGTTGAGAGTAATGCACTACGTTGTTTTTTCCACCATTGGAAGTTTGATGCTGAAGGGATGTGTATTGATATCCCATGTTTAGATACCCCAGTTTCCCTGAAGTTACAAACTTGGCCCACTGCTGAAAAGTACGGGATGATTTGGGTTTGGACTGGAGAAATACCACAACAACCTCTACCTTTTGTTCCAACTCTGGAACAAAAAGAGTGTGATGTCGCCATCCATTCTCATTTTGTGATGAACTGTCACCCCAATGTGGTGATGATTAATGCCATCGATGCTCAACATCTCAATACAGTTCACAAACTGCCAATAGAAGTTGTTTTTGAAAGACAAGAATTGAACGAGAATGCTATTATCTTCAGTAACACTACACCCATCAAAGACAATTCCTTTTTCATTAAGCTCATCCGTGTTTTCTACAAAAATGCCATAACTTACAGTATTTGCTATTGGTACGGTAGCATTGGCATTGTGACACTTGGCCCCGATTTCTTCCATGTCCAAATGATGGTTGCAGTTCGCCTCTACGAAGGGGGAAAAACTGAAGGTCAAGTTCTGTTGATGACTAAAAAACGTAAAGGAATTTTTGGTTTGTTATGCAATCGAGTTGTGCTATGGCTGACTAAGATTGTAGCTAAGTACTTTCTTATGGGTGACATTAAGATTCTCCAAACAATTCAGTTTGATTTGAAAACTCCCATCAAAGCAGATCACTCGATTATGCAGTTTATTAACCATGTTGAAAAACAACAATCCCTAATGTGGGGGACTTGGAAAGAAGGGCGATCGCGCGATGTGGAGAGCAAGCCCAAGCGTGAAAGATGGCAAGATACAATGAGTAATGACTAAGTAAGTCGGCGCAATTAAAGCTAACTGGTGGGGGCTGTCTTTTCTCATTGGTCATCGGTCATTGATAAGGGTTTTAAGCCTATTTAAGTTTCGTAACATAATTTGGTTTGTTCCCACCGACTTACTTAAGATCATGTCTAGATGACCAGAATTCCGTCAGAGTGCTTGGTCAATTAAACAGACACCATATCATACCATTGTCAAAAATCTTTGCAACAAATTAATCGTTTGTAGGGGCGTAGAGATATACGTCCCTCCAATGTATGGATAGCAGATATTTTATGAAAAAGTATAATTAATAAAGTTTAATAGTTCAATAAAGTTACTTTTAACTTTTAACTTATTTTTTACTGGGCAACCATATTAATAAAAAGAAGTGGCAAAGCCACTTCCTAATTCCCAGGTAGAACCTAAGTTATGAGTATAACGACTACAAAATTTTGAAATAGTATAAACAAACACCAATTAACTGAATATCTCTATTTTCCTTGTTTTCTGGGTGAAAAAATCCTGATTTACATCTGCCAAATAACTGTATATTTACATAAATTTCATGATTGCAATGCAGACTCAATTTTATCTAGTTCATCGCTAAGATGTGCCAGTTTTGTCTCTTCATCAAGAAGCTGCTGTTCTAATTGAAACTTGACTGCCGTAGCAGCCTCAATAGCCACAGCTTTCTTAATCTGCTTAGACTTCTCGCTGCGGATGTCAAATTCTGCCTGGAGTGCGTCTAGTTTTTGGTGCGATCGCCGTCGTTGTCCAGGAGTTAAGCTAGTAGAAATTCGCCAATGAGTAATGCATAACCGTTAGTTGCTTCTCTTCTACCAAGGCGTTCGTCAATGAGTAACTCGTCTGCATTAAGTTCGAGCGCCAGGGCTATTGCTTCCGATTCACCCAAATCAAGTCTTTGTTCATTTGTAGTTTCTTATAAAAGTAATTTACCACTTCCATATCTAGTATAAAAATCTGGTTTAGATAGTCCGCTTTTGCCTAAGCCAGCAAATTAGATGTTGAGCAGCCGATCATTGCTCACTAGGATTTAATACAACGATAATTTCTGCTAGCCTAATTCCCAGACGTTTCCAGTGGGGATTGCTAGAGGAAAAAGTACTATCCCCAGACACCGCTTGGTAGTCATTGGGAAACTTTTCGTAAGCATTGGGAGCCGTATCTACTCGTAAAATCAGTTTGCCTTGATAGCGGGATAATTTGCTACTATCCAGCAAAATTGTGCCGCCGTAATCCCACCCCAATCCATAAAGTTTAAAATCGCCTAACTTCTTGCGTAATTCGCTTAATGGGGTTTCAACACCAATACCTTCGCGGGTTTTCCAAGCTGAACCCAGGTTACGCACATCTAGAGGTTTGGTACGAGTATTATCACTCCAGACTACCAACAGCGATCGCCCCTGATTTAGATTTAACTGAGTAGCTGCAAAACTACCTATTCCTTCAGCACCGGAAATGGTTTTATCAACGAGACGGGATTTACCAAACAGCTTTACTAAATCTTGCTTGGTGGTTGTGCGTGTTATCGGCCCCACTCGTTCCCCAGGAACAATTAAAATATCTTTTAACGCTTGCGTAGCAACAGTACTTGGATGATTGATTTTCTGCGGTAGTGCAAAGGCTTGGTTGGCTGAATGGTTTAGAAGTAAAGCTAAAGTAGCTGTAGCAATGACTTTGATTGATGAATTCATTGGTTCTATTATTGGGTAGCAGCTTATGAGTGATAAGCATTCATAGTTTAACTACTACAATTTCCCAATTACAGATTCCCGATTTCCCAAAATTTTATTTCATCGCTCTAGTTGCATTTAAAATTGCCAGCAAGGCTACTCCGACATCAGCAAATACAGCTTCCCACATTGTTGCTATACCAAAAATACCCAATCCAATAAATACACCTTTAATTGCTAAAGCAAAGCCAATATTTTGCCAAACAATTGTGCGGGTTTTTCTAGCAATTTGTATGGCTTCTGCCACTTTTGATGGTGCATCTGTCATGATCACAATATCGGCAGTTTCTATCGCTGCATCTGAACCTAACCCGCCCATCGCTATCCCAACATCTGCTCTAGCGATTACTGGTGCATCATTAATACCATCCCCAACAAAGGCAACTTTACCATGCTTGCCGGCGGTGCTGAGTAACTTCTCAATGGCATTAACTTTTTCTTCAGGTAATAACTCTGCTTCGTAGGTATCTATGCCAAGCTGTTGAGCAATTTGGGAAGCGATCGCTTGATTGTCTCCTGTCAACATTACTGTTCTCTCTACACCCATTCGTTTGAGTTCTTGAATAGCAAGTCTTGCATCTTCTTTAAGTTCATCAGCAATGACAATATATCCAGCGTAAATATCATCCACTGCTAGATGAATAACTGTTCCCTCTAACTGGCAATTATCATGAGCAATATTCTCTCTATGCAATAAGCGATCGCTTCCTGCTATCACTACCCTATTTTCAACTTTGGCTCTAATTCCATAACCTGCGATCTCTTCATAATCTCTCATCTCAAATTCATCAATTTTTCCACCATAAGCCTTGCGGATAGATTGAGCAATGGGATGATTTGAGTGTGATTCTACTTTGGCAGCTAATTGCAGTAATTTTTCATCATTCCAGCCATTTAATGGCACTATTTCTACTACTTTAAATACCCCTTTAGTTAACGTTCCAGTTTTATCAAAAACAACTGTATTGACTGCATTTAAAGTATCTAAAAAAGTAGAGCCTTTGACTAAAATACCACTTCTAGCTGCACCTCCCACACCTCCAAAGTAACCTAATGGAATACTGATAACAAGTCCACAGGGACAAGAGATAACTAGTAAGATTAGGGCACGATAAACCCATTCTGAAGAAGTTGCACCAGAAATGAATAAAGGAGGTAATATTGCGACTGCTAAAGATGTAAAAACTACTATTGGTGTATAATACCGGGCGAATTTAGTAATAAACTTTTCTGTTTCTGCTTTTTTACTTTTGGCATTTTGCACCAAGTCTAAAATCTTAGCAATGGAAGATTCATCAAAGAGTTTTGTGACTCTGATGCTGAGAACACCCATTTTATTGATCATCCCAGCTAAAACTGTTTCTCCCAGCCTCACCGTTCGCGGTACAGATTCTCCAGTTAATGCAGATGTATCAACTTGCGAATTACCATCTATAATTTCGCCATCTAAGGGAATCTTTTCTCCGGGTTTCACGACGATAATATCCCCAACATTTACTGTTTCTGGCGATACTTTCTTGAGTTCTCCTTCTATTTGAATATTGGCATAGTCTGGGCGCACTTCCAATAATGCTTTAATGGAATTACGGGAACGACTGACGGCAATATCTTGGAACAATTCTCCAATTTTATAAAATAACATTACCCCGACAGCTTCGGGTAATTTATGAATTGCGATCGCCCCTAATGTTGCTACTGTCATCAAAAATGTTTCATCAAATACTTTACCTCTGAGTATATTGCGCCCAGCAGTTTTTAAAACACTCCATCCGCTTAATAAATAGGCAGGGATGAAAAGCAAATATTCACCTATTGAATAGAATGTATTGTGTAATTGATCTTCAAAAATTACACCAGGCACATATAAACTTAGAATCACTATCAAAGGCAATACCTCATTTTTCAGATTGAATTCTCCACCGTGTTCGTGATTGTGGTCATGGTTATGATTCTCATCATGATTGTGATTATGAACATGGTTATGATTCTCGTGATGATCATGTCCACAATTGGAACAACCTGAAGATTCTAAATGTATTTTCCGCTTCATTTCTTTTGTGTAGGCTAGTAAATTACTTGAGAAGTAAGTCTTTTTTCAAATGTAATTAAAAAAAGAAATTTTTACAAGTTGATAATTTAAGAACGAGAATCTATATCATTTTTAGCGCTTAATATTTAATTTCAATTAAGCCTTTATACTTAATATCAAGCAAATAATCACGATCTTGGGAATATATAGCGGATTTAAATTTGCTAAAGTACACAATTTAAGTCTCAAAACCAGACATCAATCCTGTTTAACCTGGATTTCTCACCACACCTCTTAAAGTCTGCGCTTGTGTAGGGGAGAAGTAATGAGTAACGAGTAATGAGTAAGAAGTTTTTACTTCTTACTCATTACTTCTCCTCTGCTCCATCAAATGCCTTGAATTTGTGAGAAATGCGGGTTTAATTGCTGAATTATACTGTAGCGAATAATTCGTGATCAAACTGAGTAGGCATGGAGCTTTCTTGGTTAACAAGTGTCAAGCTAGCTATTTTCAGAAAAAATTAACTTGAAGTTTAAAAGTTAATCGAATACCCTAATCTAGTAGACAATGTTTTCAAGAAAATCTATGAACAAAAAAATTATCCTGAATCTGCTTTCTAGTTCCTCAATTTTTGTGTCGCTGATGTCTACGCTGGCGGTGTTTAATCCTGCCCATGCTAATACTACTCAGCGATTAATGCACACACAAGACGGTCGTACTTGTATCACTAACCCACATGGTGGAAAAGATTTTGTGTGTGTTCGAGATTCAGAGACAAAACAACCGTATACCTCTACACGTTCCTCAACGATTGTCACATCGGTATCAGATGAGAATATTGCTATGTTGAACTTTACTGAGGAGGAAAGTGATGCTGCAATTCAGACATTTGGCTGTGACTGTCCATACTGTCTAAATTCTTTGCGTCAGTTGCGCGGTACTGGAAACTTGGTGTACTAAGCTGGAATAGTGCTGATAGCGATTATAACTTCTGTTAAATATACGTGATTAATTACGTATAGAAGATATACGAAACTAAAAAAGCATTTTTAACTAATTACCACTATTATTATTTGGTCAAATGTAAATTTATTGTAGGGGCAATTCATGAATTGCCCCTA